>SHBR01000029.1 GCA_004212795.1 Candidatus Thioglobus sp. | reverse complement strand
ACAGCGCCTTCGGATAGTTGATTAATCGCGACCCGCATTGATGAGTTCTTTTTGAACCGTAATGCAGATGCGGGAGGCTCGTCCATTTCAACAACTTCCGACGATGGCACAACGATGAGGCGATCAGCCGGCGCTGAAGACGACAATGCGTCGTGTAACTGTTCTGGATCGCCCACCGCGTGACATATAAGGTCGGGGTAACGACTCAATGCGTCGAGTAGTCCGGGCGCGGTAACCTCGATTCCCTGATCTCCGCCCATCATATCGACAGACAACCGGATCAGGTTAGATGTCCCCGACATATCAAAAGGGCGAGCTCCAGCCTATTGGCAAGAATAGCCTATTCTTCAGCCGCGGAATCACTTTTCGGCCACGATAATATCCGTCAGCGGTGACGTGGTGGCGACGATGAAGCTCTCCTGAGACAGGGTCGGTCGAGAGCGTAACTTTCGTCAGTCCGTCGTGGGCACGGCGCATTCCTCGTTTAGAAGGTGTCTTTCTATTTTTTTGAACGGCCATAGGGGTTCTCTTTGATTAGAATAGTGAGTACCCCACGTTCCCAGATCGAGAGCAATGTGCCAACGGATCTTGTAACGCGGGTGAAAACCCCCTAATTTTAGTGGCTTAAGCCAACGGTTGTCAAAAATTATGCTGAACCAGAAAGTTATATTGGCCTCAACTTCACCTTATCGCAGAGCGCTTCTTGCTCGACTGGGTATTCCTTTTGATGTGGTCGCGCCTAATGTGCCAGAGAAACCTCTCCCTGGGGAAAACCCTGCCGACCTCGCATTACGTTTGGCGATTACAAAAGCGAAAGCTGGTGCGGCCCTGTTTTCAGAAGGGTTAGTGATTGGATCTGATCAGGTGGCTGAAGTGAATGGCGTGATAATGGGAAAACCCGCTAATCGCCAAGCCGCGATCGACCAATTGACTCTTGCGTCGGGAAATAGGATGACGCTTTATACCGGGCTTGCATTGGTGAATATCACCGCCGATTCAGTACAAAGCGCTGTCGAGCCTTATTATGTTCAGTACCGGGAGCTAAGCCTTTCCCAGATCAAACGTTATATTGATACCGAAGAACCTTATGGCTGCTGTGGCAGTCTCAAATCAGAAGGTCTTGGAATTACATTTCTGAGCGAGTTATCCGGGAAAGATCCAAACGCTCTAATTGGACTACCCCTTATCAAACTCACAGACATGCTTTCAAATGAAGGCATGGAGTTTCCGGTGAGTGACGCTTCTTAGTCCTGATATTTTAAAGAGGGTGCGCCAGATAAACCGATAGACCTGATCACACCGGCCGCAAAATTATCGAAAAGCAGGGTCCACCAGTCGTCATCCACCGAAAAATCTAATATTACCGGTGCGCCAATGATATCCCTCGCGACTTCGTTAATCGACGCGGCTGAATCTGCCAGACCTATTTTGATCGCGTCACCGCCGGTCCAGACCCGGCCCGAGAAAATGGCGGGGTCGTCCTGTAGTCGATTTCCCCTTCCCTCCCTAACCGCCGCGATAAATTGATTATGGACATCATCCAGAATCTGCTGCAAATTCTTTTGATCCTTTTTATCTACCGGCGAAAACGGGTCCAACATAGCCTTATCTTTCCCTGCAATCGTCAAACGTCGCTCAACCCCTAGCTTCTTCATTGTGTCGACAAACCCAAATCCACTCGAAATAACACCAATGGAGCCGACAATGCTGGCTGGATCAACGAATATATCCTCGGCAGCGGCGGAGATATAGTAGGCCCCCGATGCTCCGATATCAGCAATTACGGCAAAGAGAGGAATATCAGGATGCTGAAGCCGAAGGCGACGCAGTGCTCGGTAGATCTGCCCGGACTGAACGGGGCTACCGCCTGGGCTATTTATGGCCAGAATAATACCGCGAACACCTTTTGTCTCAAATGCAGCTCGGACAGCGTCCTCAACTTCGCGGGCTGAGGTTCCGCGCTCCACCCCGATCACGCCAGAGATGGGGATGACTGCGGTAAATTCACCGGGTAGGTGATCGCTAACTAACATGGGCCCACCAAGCCCGCCGACAAAAAGCAATGCTAAAGCCGCTAACCAGAGAATTCGGAACCTGCGCCTGCGTTTTCTCTCCCGACCTTGCTCGCGAAGCACCGTGGTGAGCAATTGCTGAATTTCGGATGACTCATTACCTGTTTGCATTTGCTCTCCAGTTGTGTCGAGATTGTGCGCGTTTTGATTAGATGACAACATGATTAGCCAATATGGTATCGATGATCTGTGAGGAACACGTCTCCTTGTTCCTCAACGATTTGAATTTGGGTTAACGCCGTTCCGGAGCAAGGCCCGCCTAGGCATTCGCCATTTTTGGGAGAGTAAAGTGCGCCGTGAGTTGCGCAAATTAGATTTTTACCGTCGAGATCAAAGAATTCTCCAGGACTCCAGTCCAACTCGAGCGCCCTGTGGGTGCATTGATTTAAAAATGCGGCCACACCATGCTCATGACGAACGACAAAGGCAGCGCGCGCTACTTCCCCATCGAGAATATCAAAACGGACCCCTTTGCTACCGGTTTTTAATCTCTCTGAGTGACAGATAAATTCGCGACCGGATCGACCGTTATTAGGCATTTTGCTTCTGTTCAAGTTTGGAAAGTACGCTCGAAAGATCGTCCGGTAATAAAGACTGAATCGTCATCGGGACGCCGGAATTCGGGTGGTTAAAAAAAAGTGACTCTGCATGTAAAAACTGTCGCCTTAGCCCGAGTTTCCGTAAATCAAGATTTCTTTCCTTGTCGCCATAAAGTTTATCTCCAGCAACCGGGTACCCCTCTTGTAGCGCATGAACACGCACCTGATGAAGACGCCCGGTCTTGATTTCGACTTTCACTAGGGTATGACCCTCCAAAGAGTTAACGGGATCGAAGATACTAACCGCCTCCCTTCCTGAGTTGCTGACTTTTGAACGCTTTGCGCCAACCGTTCCACGAACGGTTTCCAGAGGATGGGTAAGCGTCCGGATCCCTCCCCGCCATTCCCCCACTAACAGTGCGATATAAAATTTCTGTATGCTTTTCGTCTCATTACGAGAACTAAAAAGCAGGTGCATCTGACGTAACGCTATCGGGTCTTTGGCCAGCATCAAGACTCCGGAGGTTTCTTTATCCAAACGATGTATCAGCTCAAGATAACCTGTCCTCCGGCTTCGTAAAATTTCAATCAAGCCATAGTCATGGCCACTACCACTGTGGACCGCGCACCCTGATGGCTTATCGACAATAAGTAAATGATCATCTTCGAAAAGTGTCGAGATCTTGAAGTTGGGTGCGGCGCTGGGTTCCCGCAATTTTTCCGATGCTTGTCGCAATGGGGGTATTCTCACAGTATCTCCATTCGCAAGACGACTAAACGGTTTAACTCGTCCGCCGTTTATGCGGACTTGACCATCGCGAATTATTCGATAGATATAGCTTTTGGGAACACCTTTCAGATGCTTAAAAAGATAATTATCAAGACGCTGGCCCACCTCGGTTAATCCGACAAGGCGTTTTGAAACTGGAACTTTCGGCGTTTCCTTCACTTTCTACCCTAAACTTATTATTTTATTGAAAAAAAACGGTTTCACGGCTACACTCGACGGCGTCGATCGTTTGATCGACACGCCTCGAAAGCTGGCGAGACGCGTCTAGGAGATATTCTGGCGCCTCAGGTGACCCAGATCGCGCGCCTCGAACGAATTCTACCAAGCGCGGATCCAAGGCAAAAGAAGCCAGGGACCACCAACAAGATCTCATCAGTACGAGAGCCGACGTCGGGCTTTAAATTTACCGCCTTGACGAGATGACGAACAGAATCCTGTTTACGTGAATTCACGTAAACTTCTGCCCGAAACGGCGGCAAGCTGGTAAATACTAGCGGTTTCAAGAAGGAAGTGGCCCCGATTTTGGGGGATACGTAGTGAGGAAGTCGTTCTAAACAACGCCGGCCAGTCTATTGCGGATCATAGCCACATCAGCGCGCCCTAGGCGCATCCTACCTCGTCGGTTCCGTACTCATTTGATCTAGCCGTGCTTCAGAGGCGCGTGTGATTAACTGCGGTCGCTCATCAGACACTCCGAGGAGTGGAAATGCGACTCTAAAACGGAATTAAAATGAAAAGAATGCTATTTAATGCAACCCACCCTGAAGAACTTCGGGTTGCGATCGTTGATGGACAGAAACTCCTTGATCTCGATATCGAATCATCGAGCAATGCTCAACGTAAGGGAAACATCTACCAGGCACGTGTCACTCGAGTCGAACCTAGCCTAGAGGCTGCCTTCGTTGAATACGGCTCAGAACGACAGGGTTTTCTCCCTCTAAAAGAGATTTCCCGTGCCCACTTTAAGAATTTTTCGCCGGCGACACCGATGGCGCAGGTCCGAATTAAAGATGTTATCAAAGAAGGTCAGGAACTCCTCGTTCAGGTTGAAAAAGATGAGAGAGGCACGAAGGGGGCTGCTTTAACCACGTTTATTAGTCTTGCGGGTCGTTACTTGGTTTTGATGCCCAACAACCCGAAAGGCGGTGGTATTTCTCGGCGAATTGACGGTAACGAGCGATCTGACCTGCGAGACGCAATGGCCGATCTTCAGTGTCCGCCTGAGCACTCCCTTATCGCCAGAACAGCAGGGATTGGAAAGAGTCCAGAAGAGCTTCAATGGGATTTGGATTTCCTTTTGCAACTATGGGGTGTCATTGATAAAGCCTCAACAACCCAGGAGGCCCCTTTTCTGGTTTATCAGGAAAGCAATCTGATCGTCAGAACATTGCGAGATCATTTGCGTTCAGATATTCAGGAAATCGTGATTGATGAAGCATCAGTATACGAGCGAGCCTCACGATTTATGTCCCAATTGATGCCTCAAAACGCATCCAAGCTAAAGCATTATGAGGACACGGTGCCTCTTTTTTCCCGATTCCAAATTGAGCATCAGATTGAGAATGCGTACTCGCGCTCGGTGAAGCTCCCGTCTGGCGGAGCGCTCGTTATTGACCATACAGAAGCGTTGATCTCTATTGATGTGAACTCGGCTCGCGCAACAAAAGGGTCTGATATTGAAGAGACGGCACTACAGACCAATCTAGAAGCTGTAGATGAATTAGCGCGTCAGATGCGAATCCGGGACATGGGTGGTCTACTGGTAATTGATCTAATCGATATGACCTCTCCAAAGAATAAAAAGACAGTTGAAAATCGACTCTCTGAGGCCGTTAGACCCGATCGTGCCAGAATACAGATTGGTCATATCTCCAGATTTGGCCTCCTTGAAATGTCGCGACAAAGGATGCGAAGTTCAATCAGTGACTCGAATTACGGGGTTTGCACACTTTGTGATGGGACGGGACAGGTTCGAAATGTTACCTCTTCTGCGCTAAGCATTCTGCGGATTCTTGAAGAGGAAGCTCTAAAAGAAAATACCGAGGCCGTCTTTGCCGAATTACCGCTTGAAGTCTCGACATTCCTGCTTAACGAAAAGCGCTTTGAGGTCAACCAGATTGAGGCTCGATTAGGAACTCGAATTGTTCTGATTCCATCGCCGAATCTTCACGGCTCTCAAAACAACATTCAACGACTCAAGAGCGAAGATCTCGATTCTGGTGAGAACTTGTTGGCAAGCCATAAGATCAAAATCACTTCTGAAAATGACACTCGTCCAGAATATGCGATGAGCCGTAATAGTCGGCGAGCAGCGGTCAGTATTGACCAGATTGCAACAACGCCCCCGCCGACGCCAGCAGTATCGCCCTCCCCGGCCTCTAAAAAAGAAAAGGACGCCGCAGGATTTTTCTCCAGACTGTTTAAGCGACTTGGTGGGGATTCCGAAAGCGAGACCGTCGATGAAAAGCCGCAGCATAATCGTCAGCGCTCCGGCAATCGCTCGCGGGGCGGACGCGGCGGGAATCGGGGGGATGGAGGCCGTTCGCAAAATCGGAACTCGGGGAATGGAACCCGGTCTCGAAATACGTCTAATCGAAATCAGGATCGAAATAAAACGGAAGGATCGTCGGAAGAAAGAAGCGGGCAGCGGCGGACAACACGAGGAGGTCGTAACCGATCTTCGGGCCAGGGCAATCGCCAGTCAGGAAACCGAACGCGATCCCCTCAAACGGGTCAGTCCTCTCAGTCTCGTGATACCGCCTCGTCACCCTCCTCGGGAACCAGTCCGAAAACCGATTAATTCGGAGTTAAATGGATAAGCTGGGTCGCCAGTCGGGACTCAGCTTATCTGCTTAAATAGTGCGGCGGTTTCAACATGCGCCGTATGGGGAAACATATCTGCAACCAGCAGTCGGTCGAGGCGATAAATTCCGGACTCGATCAAATCTGCCGAATCCCTTGCCAATGTCGCGGGATTACAGGAAACGTAAGCGATCGCTTCGGGTTTAACATCGTCCACGACGCGTTTTAGCGCTTCGCGGGCCCCACTTCTGGGTGGATCAACAATCACTTTCGAAAAGTTACCCTCGCTCCAATCAGCGATTCCATCATCGAAGAGGTCCCGCGTCCTGAAAGTGGCATTTTGGATCTGATTACGAGACGCATTTAGCTCTGCTTTCTGCACTAGAGAGGGTTCGCCCTCGACTCCGAGCACTTTTTTCGCACTCTGCGCTGTTGCTAACGAAAAATTTCCAAGGCCACAAAAAAGATCGAGTACTTCATCCTGATGATTGAGCTCGAGCCAGGAAGTAATTGTCTCAACCAATTTCTCGTTAATTGCACCGTTGATCTGAACAAAATCGACAGGCGAAAACTCGATAGTCAACCCGAATTTTTCAAGCGGATAGTTCAGAGAGTCCGGTTCGGTTGGCCACACGGCGGTAACCGTTTTTGGGCCTTTTGACTGAGTAAAAATTTGAGTTTGGTGAATCTCACCGAAAGCCGCTAACGCGTCCCGATCAGGGTCCGTCAATGGCTTTAAATGCCTGAAGACAAGTGCAGTCGCATTCTCCCCAACTGCAACCTCTATCTGGGGTAGTTGATCCCGAACGCTTATTTGTTCAATAAGGCCCCGCAGCGATGGAAGTAAATCGCTGACCGATTTCACTAATACGTCACAGGATTCGAGTCCAGTGATATAGCTGTTGTTTCGCTCCCGAAATCCGACCAGCGCACCCCCCTTCTTCGGCACATAACGAACACCTAATCGCGCTCGCCGACGATAGGCCCAGGGATCAGCCGACAGGATATCGATCTGGTCTGGCAACGGGACCTGGGCGCCAACCAATGCATCGCTGACCACTTGTTTTTTAAAGTCGAGCTGACCGGCGTACGACAAATGCTGAACTGCACAGCCGCCACAGATTCCAAAATAACCACATTTTGGTTTAACCCGGTCAGCAGATTTGACAATGATTGAATCAACGACTCCGGTTGAATAACTCCGCCGCCCTTTTAGCCGTTTAACAGAGACCGTTTCTCCGGGAAGAGCGCCTTCAACAAACCAGACCTTGCCTTCGATCCTGGCCACACCACGCCCATCGTGACTTAGACCCTCTATCTGGGTTTCGACCGAAGCCGTCGGGTCAGCCTTCATGTTGGACCAGCCGCCACGCCTCAAGATAGTCTGTTAGATGGTTCGCGTCACTACTCTCTAACACCGCAGCCAGACGATCTTCTTCCTGTCGCAGTTGATCTGCGCTTATCCCATCCCGAATATGCTCGAATCGAAGGTAAACCAAAAAGGTATTCAATACGTCAGTCTCGCAATAGTCGCGAATCTCTTTGATTTTGCCTTCCTGAAAAAGACTCCAAACCTGACTCCCGCTAACTCCCATTTTTCCTGGAAAGCCGAGTATCACTGAAATATCGTCCAGCGGTGCAAAGGCTCGATTCTGATAGCCCGCAAGCACATCCATCAAGTCGATATGGCGGGGATGAAAGCGGTTAAGATAATTATTAAATTTAAAATCTCGATCGGTTTCACCAGTATCCCAGTAGGTTCGTGAAACAATCCTGTGCTTTAGTGCTCGGTAATGAATCACCGGCAGGTCGAATCCACTTCCATTCCAGCTCACAAGCGTTGGCCTAAACCGCTCAATCCCGTCAAAAAAACGGGTTAGCAGATCTGCTTCAGATGAATTTTCATCACCTAAAGACCACACTTTTAGAGTCTCATTAGTCTGTAAAACAGCCGAGATTGCAACAATTCTATGTTGTGGGTGGCTCAGGAAATCGGTCGTTCCGGTTTTTTGCAAGCGCAACGTTCGCATTGCTTTTGCGACGTCATCATCACTGAGGCCATCTAGGTTATTCAACACACGACCGGCTTCAACATCCGGAACGGTCTCGATATCAAAAACAAGTACTGATGCAGGACGCATTATTTATCTCTAATCTGTATGAAAAGTGCTATCCCAGGATGGCAGCACGAACGGCATCGACTGTAGGTGCGACTCTAACGGGAGATGGGCATTGAGATATCGCAACATCTGGGTCTTTCAGCCCGTGACCGGTCAACGTGCAGACCACTGATTTACCATCGGGTATGTGTCCCGCGCTCAAAGCTTTAATGAGACCAGCGACTGACGCAGCGGATGCAGGTTCACAAAAAATTCCCTCCCGCTGGGCGAGAAACTTTTGGGCAGAAAGAATTTCGGAGTCCTCGCAAGGCGTAAACCAGCCGCCAGATTGAGTTCGCGCTTCCTGGGCAAGATTCCATGATTGTGGGTTGCCGATCCGAATCGCAGTCGCGATGGTTTCTGGATTCTGAATCGGGCTCCCGCCCACAAAAGGCGCTGCACCCGTCGCCTGACAACCCACCATTACCGGCAGCTTGGTGGTTTTGCTGATCTGGTGATACTCTGAATATCCCATCCAGTAGGCGCTAATATTTCCAGCATTGCCAACCGGCAGAAAGTGGTAATCCGGCGCATCGCCGAAAAGATCCACAATCTCGAATGCCGCTGTTTTTTGGCCCTGGAGACGATAAGGGTTTACCGAATTAACCAAAGCCACTGGCGCCTCTTCCGGCATTCGCTTGACGATCTCCATACCATCGTCGAAGTTTCCTGCAATTTGGATCACGATGGCGCCATGCATCATCGCCTGCGCTAGCTTTCCCAAGGCAATTTTTCCGTCCGGGATAACCACGAATGCCTGCATGCCGGCTCGGGCCGCGTAGGCTGCCGCCGCCGCAGACGTGTTACCCGTTGATGCACAAATTACGGCATCATTTCCAGCAGCCAGCGCCATCGTGATGGCAACGGTCATTCCTCGATCCTTAAACGATCCGGTTGGATTTTCGCCTTCAACTTTCGCATATACGCTGACGTCCCGGTCAGGCTCGCATAACGAATGAAGCTTAATAAGCGATGTGTTTCCCTCGGACAGACTGACTATGCAGGCATCGTCCGGAACCGGCAGGTGTTGCTGGTACTTGGCAATCAGTCCGGTATCGGTCGCGATCGTATTTATCATTAACGTTACTCCTCAAGTCGTATACGAACAATTGGCGCCACACTAATCGCGAGGGACTCAATCTCAGCAATCGCACGAGTTAATGAGCCTTCCCGGACTTGATGGGTAACAATAACAACCGGAACTGCGCTCGCATCCATGCGGCGCTCCTTTTGGCTAATGGCTCGAATGCTTACGCCCTCGTCCCCGAGGATCTTGGTGACATCACCAAGAACCCCTGGTTTATCGACCACCGTAAGCCTGAGATACTGGGCTGTAACCGTATCCTCGACAGGCGTCAGCTCAAACGAGGAAAGCTCGTCTGGCTGAAACGCCAGATGGGGGACGCGATTAAAAGGGTCGGCTGTCAGTGTGCGGACAACATCAACGAGATCCGCAACAACAGCCGATGCCGTGGGCCCGGCACCTGCGCCTGCGCCATAAAACAACGTCTCTCCCACAGCGTCACCATTCACTTTGACCGCATTCATAACCCCGGAGACATTGGCAAGGATCTGGTCTGAAGCGAGAAGACATGGATGCACGCGTAAATCTAACGCATCGTTTTGTCGTCTGGCGATACCCAGATGCTTGACTTGATAACCTAACTCTCTGGCGTAAGAAATATCAGCATGCGTAATATTGCCGATACCTTCGACGTGAACAGACTCAAAATTCAGGTGAGTACCGTATGCAATAGAGGCGAGAATGGTCAGTTTGTGGGCTGCGTCGACTCCTTCAACGTCAACGTATGGATCAGCCTCGGCGTAACCCAAATCCTGAGCGACAGCTAATACTTCGTCATAGTCGCAGCCTCGATCAGCGATTTCGGAAAGAATATAGTTGCACGTTCCGTTGAGAATGCCTTCAACGTTCTCAATCTTGTTGCCGGAGAAGCTCTCACGAATCGCCTTGATGATAGGAATACCGCCTGCAACCGCCGCCTCAAATGCGACAACAAGACCCTGCTTGGAGGCTTCGTCAAATATTTCGTTCCCCTTTGTCGCAATCAGGGCTTTGTTGGCAGTCACCACATGTTTTTTCTGTCGCAGAGCCGAAATCACGATGTCATAGGCGTCCTCGCAGCCGCCCATCAACTCAAGAACAACATCGATGTCTGGATTATGCACCAACGACATTGCATCAACGGTCAACTCGATACCGTCTAACGCACAGGCCCGTCGGCTCTCCAGGTTGCGAACAGCCGCATGAGTCACGCGAATCTCACGGCCCGCGCGTCGTGAAATCTCTACTCCGTTTTTCTGCAACACTTGGACGGTGCCGGCACCAACGGTGCCAAGTCCAACTACCCCTATATTTACTGGTCCCATAAATTATTGCTATCGATAAAGTGAGTGGAGGCGATCAAGTGCGCACTAGCGCACGCGGATTTTATCTCAATCAGATCGCATTTGAGATATTTCGTCGAGATTGTGGCGTTAAATAGCTTTGCCGGTTATTCTCTGCCCTGATGGAACTCACCCAAGAAATCAACTCCGATCGGCCAATGATTCAGAGTTATGACGCATCTGGCGTCACGGTCTCAGGGCGACTATTTGCAGAAAGTTTTATCCTGATGCCTCACGATACTTATCCCCAGATTTGGGCTATCGAGAAATTTCAGGATATATCGACCGATGTCTTGGACGCCCTATTTTGCACACCCTGGGAGGCCCTTCTTCTCGGGACAGGTTCTGAGCACCATTTGCCTGGACCTGACCTCTTGAAGCTAATGGCGAGACGAAATCGAACCATTGACTTCATGCCATCACGATCCGCATGTGCAACATTCAATCTGCTTTCCATGGACCGCCGAGAAGTCGCTACCGCAGTAATATTACCGCTAGGACACTAACTCAATTTTTCCGGGGAAGGTAACGCAGTGGATCTACAGGCTTTCCATCTTTACGTATCTCAAAATGAAGTCGGGGCGATTCTGCCCCGGTCTGACCCATTTCTGCTATGACCTGTCCCTTGCTTACTTCATCACCCTCTTTTGTCGTAACAGCGCGATTATGCGCATAGGCGCTGAGGTAAGTCTCATCATGTTTAATAATCAAAAGTAGTCCATAACCTCGTAGACCGGTTCCCGCATAGACCACTTTTCCCGCAGCGGCAGCTTGAATGGGAGCGCCTGACTGCCCTCCAATATCAATTCCATTGTCGCCTGTACTATCTTCAAATCTACCAATGACAATGCCATCAGCTGGCCACACCCATCCGTGCCCCGTTTCAATGGGCGCCATTGAGATAGTCGCGCTATTGTCTACAGCTTGTGACTCAACGTTTGGTTCGGTTTCTGCTGGAGGAATGATAGGGGATACCTCGATAACAACCGGTTGTGGTTGAGAGGTCACTGGACTGACAGTGTCGCCAAGGCTTTGATCGCTCAAATAAATCATTTGCCCCGTACTGAGTCGATAAGGAGGGTCAAGATTATTCCATCGGGCAACATCTCGATAATCAAGTCCCGCCTCCCATGAGATTTGATAAAGACTGTCCCCTTCAGCTACCACCCGGGCCTTATCATTGCTATTCGCGCGTGACAAATCGCTCACAGGGATGACCGCTGGCCCGCTACATGCGACCAGGGTAGCGATCAAAAAAACCAGCAATAACCTATTTCGCATAATACTTATGTTTCCTATCGAAAAAAGAAATGCCAGCACAGCAAAAATCCAACGATAACGACCATCATCCAACCAATAAGATCGGCATAACGCCTTAATTGTTGTTCAAACCGATCGCCGCCAAGAAATATTAACCCGGCAACCAGAAAAAAACGTGCGCCGCGCCCGACAAGAGAGGCCAGAACAAAAGGCGCGAATGCCATTGCCGCAAGACCCGCGCTGACGGTGAATATTTTGTAAGGGATTGGCGTAAAACCGGCGATAAAAATGATCCATATTCCGTAGGATTTAAAATGTGCCTGAGCTGTCGCGAATGCCTCACCGGCGTTGTAAAAGTCAATCAGCGGCTGCGCAACTAACCCGAACAAAAACATTCCAATCAAATAACCTAATATCCCGCCCAAGACCGAAAATAAAGTCGTTACCAAGGCGAGACGCCACGCATTTTTGGGCTGAGCGAGCACCATCGGCGCTAACATCACGTCAGGCGGGATTGGGAAAAAAGAAGACTCAGCAAATGAGAGCGCTGCAAGATAACGACTTGCATGTCGATGTTTTGCCCACTCGAGGACTAAATCATACAACTTCGAAAAAATTCTCAATGCTCAACTCCTGTTACCCAAGGGACAAATGTCACGTCTTCAAATGATTGGTGCTGAAACTGTTGACCGGTTTTTTTCCAGGTCGATAGCTTCTGTTTTCCCTCCTGCCCCTCTGGGGCAACCAGCATACCGCCGTCAATCAACTGGGCAAATAGCGCTTCGGGTATTTGAGGGGTTGCTGCGGTGACGATAATCCCGTCAAAGGGTCGTCGGGCCGGCCAGCCAACCGTGCCATCCGCATGGCGTAAAAATACGTTACCGATACCCTGCTCGGAAAAATACTTCTTGGCGCGACGAAAAAGAGGCCCCACCCGCTCAATGGTGTACACCCGGTCAACCAGTTTTGAGAGTACGCTGGTCTGAAAACCGGACCCTGTCCCAATCTCAAGGACCGCTCTTAACCGTGACTTTTTTCCAAGAAGTCGCTCGGTCATGAGCGCCACAACATAGGGTTGCGAAATGGTCTGCCTATATCCAATTGGAAGTGCTTTATCTTCATAAGCTCTACTTTTCAACGCCTCCTCAACAAAGTCATGTCGCGGGCTATCCGCAATCGCACTTAACACTACCTCGTTTTGAATACCCTTCTGTCTTAACGTATCTATGAGCCGCTGTTTGGCGCGTTTAGAGATAAATCCGGTCTGGGCGATCGTGAAAGTCATTAAACAATTACTTCAGGAAGCCATTCCTTGATCACGTCAAGTCGCACTCGGTGCGTCAAGTCCGTTTTTAACGGAGTCACCGACACATATCCTTGGCGTATCGCGTCGAAATCAGTTCCCGGCCCGCAATCTTGTTCTTGCCCGGCCGGTCCGACCCAAAAAATCTCCCGCCCAGAAGGGTCCTGTGTCCTAATAACAGGTTCAGATTGATGCCGGTCACCAAGACGTGTCGACAAAAATCCTTTGATCTCATTAATCGGCAAGTCAGGTACATTGACATTCAAAATAGTGTCTTTGGGAAGTGGATGACTTTGCAAACGCTTCACGAGACCCAACGCCACCGCGCCCGCAGAATCAAAATTTGAAAGATCCGAACCGGCGAGCGATATGGCTATTGCGGGAAGTCCTAGGTGTCGCCCTTCCATTGCTGCCGCCACGGTACCCGAATACAACACGTCATCTCCAAGATTTGCGCCATGATTAATACCCGAGCAAACCATGTCCGGCTCAGCGTCTAGAAGACCTGTTAACGCCACATGAACACAGTCGGTTGGAGTTCCATCTACAAAACGAAACCCGTTTGGTGCTTCAGCGACTCGTAAGGGTCGAGTGAGCGTCAACGAATTACTTGCCCCACTGCGATTTCGTTCCGGCGCGACCACAGTTGTTTCAGCTACTTGGATCATGGCTTCGTTGAGAGCGGCCAGGCCCTTCGCTGAATAACCATCGTCATTACTAATTAAAATATGCATACAGCGAGAATCCGGAAACATGCTTCATAGGAGTGCGGTGATTATCCCAGAAAAACCTTTGTTAAAGTAGACGCCCTAGGCCATGAATCACGGCATACTTTTTAAAACCGCTTCATCTTCTTTGATTCGCAAGATATGACCAATCCTCCACCGAAAAGCGCCTCGATCGATTCAAAAAAATCCTACGAGACCATCCGACGCGTTACCATTGTTGGTGGCATTGTTGACCTGCTTCTTTCTTGTTTAAAGGTATCAGGCGGTATCATTTTTCAATCTCAAGTTTTAATCGCTGATGGCATTCATTCATTAAGCGATCTACTGACGGACGCTATTGTGCTTTTCACCGCTCGCCAGGCCAGTTTCGAGGCGGATCGTGAACATCCTTACGGTCATGGCCGAATACAAGCGATTGGGACCGGGATTCTCGCTTTTAGCCTCGGTGCTGTTGCAATCGGAATCGGCTGGGATGCCATTCGAACCCTTTTGGGGAGTAAGCCCTTGGCTACGCCTGGGTGGATCGCACTTGGTATCGGGGTTGTTTCTGTTTTGGCAAAGGAAATCATATTCCAATACACCATACGAGCGGCCCGTCGACTCCGGTCAGGCCTTCTGAAAGCCAATGCTTGGCATAGTCGCTCTGATGCGCTCTCGTCGTTAGTCGTGATCGTGGGTGTGGGCGGCGCTATGCTCGGGTTCCCCTGGGCGGATGCGGCTGGCGCTCTGGTTGTCGCATTCCTCATTGCTTATGCAGCATATCAAATTGGAAAGGAGGCGGTTGAAGAGCTTATTGATACGGCTGTTGATTCAGTGATGCAGGCGTCGATTCGATCATCAGCCGGCGAAGTACCAGGCGTTCTCGATGTTCATGAACTGCGAACCCGAACCACCGGAGGCGATGTACTGGCGGACATGCATGTTCGAGTAAATCCTCGGATCAGCGTGTCCGAGGGACATCAAATCGCGGACGAAGTGGTGCACCGTTTGCGAGAGAACTTCGAGGAATTAAGTGACATCGTGGTTCATATTGATCCTGAGGATGACTCCGACGCTACGCTGAATGGCAAGTTATTTAACCGCAATGTCTTGGAGATAACCCTACAAAAGGTCTTGGTCGAGTTCGGTCTTGATTGGAATGCGATCAAAGCGCAGCCTAATTATCTGACACTTCATTTTCTTAAAAACCAGATTCATGCGCAGTTGATCCTTCCCTGCCCGAATGAGGCAATGATGAGCAATCTAAAGCAAATCTCACCAGAAATCATCCGCCGAATTATTTCCACAACCGAATTAGATGATGTTGAGGTGCTCGTCTCTATCACCTCTTACCCCTAACAATGCTTGGAGAGTTTTAGGGGTTTTCGCTTGAAGAATCCCTATCGCCACTGGATAGCCGCCTTATTAAAACCTCGTTTATTTTCCGTGGGTTCGCTCGCAAAACAGTGAGCTCGAAGCCCTCAAGATTAAAAATCTCATCGGCTACCGGAATTCTCTGAATATGCTCCAAGACCCAGCGACTGACGGAATCAGTTGGTTTACCTGATAAATCAACATCAAAGTATTCCTCCAACAGCCTTATTTCTGAAGCGCCTTCAATAGAAACACAGTCCGCACCCCGGGGAGTCATCTCTTGGGGTGCGATATCGCTTTCATCATAGATTTCGCCAACTAATTCCTCCATTAAATCCTCAAGCGTTACGATCCCCTCCATTACGCCATGCTCATCAACCACGATTGCGAGCTGATGTCGTTCCCGCCGGAGGGCGGCGATGGTATCGGTAAGTGATTGGCTTTCAGGGACAAAATAAGGGGCGCGACTGATTTCAACAACCGGTGCTTTATCTTTACCGGTCGATAGAGCCGACAATAAATCCCGAACATGAATAACGCCAATAATTTCATCGGCATCATCGCCGTGAAGCGGCACTCGACTGTACGGATGCCCGACCAGTTCGATCGCGGCCTGATCAATGGAAAGCGTCGCTGACAATGTGAAGACCTTGTGTCTCGGCGACATAACATCCGCAACTGACAAATCACCAAAAGCAAATGCACGTTCAATCAATCGTTTTTCATTTTCATCAATCGTTCCCTCCTCTTCCCCATAACCCGCCATATTGATCAGTTCAGTTTCTGTCACGATCGGGTCATCGGTACTGTTTCCGTTGCCACTGTCCGACCGAAGACCAAAGTACTCAAATAAACGATTAACGGGAGTTGTGACGTACGCGAGACCCAATATCAGGGGTGCCACCAGGAGAGAAATCCGTTCAGAATAGCGGGTTGCCAGTGTTTTCGGGGTAATTTCACCAAAGATCAATATCAGGATCGTCAAGATACCAACAGCGACCCCTGGCCCGACACTGCCAAGTTCGCGAGTCGCAATGACCGTTGCCAACGCTGAGGCACTAATGTTGACGACATTATTGCCAATCAGAATTGCCACCAACATTCTTGATGAATCGCTCTTTAGAGCGCTTAGTGACCGAGCGCCTCGACGGCCATCCGCTACAAGAGCGTCTGCCCGGGCTCGTGATAATGAAACTAATGCTGTTTCAGCGCCAGAAAAGAAGGCAGATAAACACAGCAAAAGGATAAGCAGGAAAGCTTCACCCATAAATAACTGCCAAAATGCCGATGCATTGGTTATTCGCAATATCCACTACTAGCACCATTGGCCGGATTTTCCTCTGTCTGAATCGGTTGCAATTACTGGGTTACTTGGAGCGTTCCAGCATACTCTGTAATCGCTTCAATCTCTTCAAGGGTGACCTCAAAAGGAGGGTAATACGGATCACTATCGGACCATAAGGGGTAACCGGGCACACGAGCAAAGACCGGGTGGGGTCGACGCATATAGAAGGTCATAAATCGTTCCCGCCAATCATCACTTTTAACCATCCAGGTAAATGATGGAGAATTTCCGATGCCTCCGAGGCGATTAAAATCTCCAATAACGTGGCAGCGAGAGCAATGTCTCACTGATAACTCGAACCCCTCTACAGCGGTATCGGTTTTTGCGGGTTCGGTAGCTAAAAACAATAACCCTGTCACCGCCATCGGCCGAAGAAGTTTCTTTATTGAGAGCTGTTTTGGGCTAAATTTTAACTGTCCATCCATGTGTGTCAGCTATGGTTCCATGTTGAATGCCCAAAATCGTATCCAGAAGCCTGTTGGAGAGGTCGGGCCCATTGTGTTCGTTAACGCTAAGCTCCTCGTCGTGAAACGTAATTGATTGAATCGGTGCGATTACGGCTGCAGTTCCTGCTCCGAACATTTCACTTAGTATTCCCGCGTCAGACGCACTTTTGAGCTCCTGAATAGAGACCTGCCGGGTTGAGACTGTGTATCCCCAATCGGAAAGCAACTGAATCACGCTATCGCGAGTAACTCCCGGCAAAATGGTTCCAGAAAGTTCAGGTGTTATCACCTCGTCGCCGATTCTGAAAAAGACATTCATTTGGCCAGCCTCTTCCGCATATTGATGAGTTTGACCGTCCAACCAAAGGATTTGATCAAATCCTTCTGTTATCGCCTCGGCCATTGGCTTAAGTGTTCCTGCATAATTCCCTGAGGTCTTGGCAGCGCCAGTCCCCCCGGAAGCAGCGCGAGTGTAACGGGCCTCAGCCTTAAGCCGCAGTTTCGATCGTCCAGATGCAAAATACGGTTCAACCGGCCCCGCCACGATAACAAACGTGTAGGTCATCGCCGCTCGGACAGCAATATGTTGCTCGGACGCAAATATTAAGGGTCGAATATAGAGCGCCTCACCCTGTTCGCGAGGCACCCAACTTTTCTCAATCTCTACCAGCGCGCGAACGCACTCTACAAACTCATCAACAGGAACACCAGGAATAGCGAGACGTTCGCAGGAATCAACCAGTCGACGCCCATTTGCTTCGGGTCGGAACAGCTGGATCGATTGATCCTCGGTATTTCGATAGGCTTTCAACCCTTCAAATACGGCTTGGCCATAATGCAAAGCTAACGTTGTTGGATCAATCTGCATTGGAGCACGGGGAACAATATTCGCATCGCCCCAGTTCCCGTTTTCGAACTGCCGCACCAACATATGATCAGAAAAAATATTCCCAAAAACTAAGCGCTCCTCAGTGATCCGATGAACCGAGGAGTGAGTGATCTGATCGAGATTAATTTTCACATTCATTATGTCGGCAGGAAGCGTTCAAATTCTGACTGACCGTTCGGAAAGAAGCATTCTTTGGGGTAAATGAAGCAATCCAAAGGTTGATTTATAACACGCGTCGACGACTGCGTCGCATGTGTCCACATTTTCGAATGCAGACTGGGTTTGACCGAGACGCCCAGGCGTTTGCGAACATCGAAACATAAGGTTCTTCCGTGAGAATATCGCTAAGTAATCTGTAGTTAATATTGTGATCATTGTGGTCCTGTCCTGCCAACAGATACATCTGCCGCTCATCTTCCGAACCTTCGACCCAACAGCAAGCAGAGACCGCACCCGTAGCAACAATATACGGTCTATTCTCATTTTCAGATTTACAACTAATTCGGGGGATACTATCTGAAGCGGTAGTGACTTCTTCAACCTCACCGCTATCCGCCGACCCGGCTTGAGCGCTAACAAACTGAGGATCCGCCGGTTCGAGCGATCGTAAGGTGCCGTCCGGCATCTGATAGCGAAACGCACTTTCTTTACCAAAACGGATGGTATCAATCACTTTAAAGTGAGCAAAACCCATTTCACGACTCAACTCAAGCGCTTCGCTAATTTGATGTTGATTGTGCTTGAACGGTATAAAGTGCCACTCCCCCACGGAACCGGTTTCGAGATAGGCTGCTGCGTTTGCCATTATTTTGGTAAAACGAGTGTTAACGCGATATAAGTGATTGGTGTCCGCAAGGCCATCTATATGAAATTCAACCACCGAATTGTTTCTAGCGAATAATTCACCAAGCGCTCTCCACCAGTTGACGCTTCGTAATCCGGCGTTGGTCGAAAGAATAAGTTTGACGCCCTGACCGACAAAATATTCACAGATCGAAAAGCAATCACGAGCTGCCAAGGGATCGCCAAGCCCTCCACAAAGATCAATATCGAGAATGTTCGCGCATAATTCAGGCGTAAAATTTCGCGTAATTGTCTCCAGATCAAGATCGATATTCTTAACCTTGGACATATCGGGTAGGCAACGATTGCTTTGCTGGGTACGCCCGCACATCGGGCAGGCGGCGTTACACTTGTCGGTAATTTCCAAATGAAATTTCATTTGCCTATTGAGATCAAACATCGCTTTTGGCTTCGAGTTCACAGACATTAGCTTCGCTGTTCAAACTTTCGATAAAGGAAATAACGCCCTTCCGAAACACCATTAGGTAAATCTATGGCGCTCCACTGCTCAACGTAAAGCTCCTGATCAGAAAGAACCACAGCCCCTGGAGTCAAGAGATCATTCAAGGGGGCAGCGATCGCTATGCCGAGCGCCCGGTCATTCTCCGAAACCCCACTACCGATATCACAATGAGCGAAGGCGGCTGGAGGACTGAGGGTACCGGCAGCTTCTTTTAAGGTTTCGCGAAAATCACCCTCAAACAGAAATTGTGGTTCGGGCGTGCATGAGGGATGAGCGGCTGGACGTCGCTCAAAGACAAAGATCTCACGGCCTCTTGAATGCTCTCGGAGATGGTCGTAGGTACGCCCGTTACCGAGTCCAAGCTCAAGAACAGGCCCGCCCAAGTCAGAAATAAGATCCAACCCGTAATGAATACAAAGCCTTTGCGCAGTGAGCCTTCGAATCATGCTATCCAGTCGACTCATCTTGCGCTTTCCTCAAAAATAACATTCTGATCAACAGCGATAATCATGCGCTAACGGTGCCTTGGGGTCGCATTAAAGCCTACTGTAAGAAATGGTCGGGGCGAGAGGATTTGAACCTCCGACCACCGCAACCCCATTGCGGTGCGCTACCAGGCTGCGCTACGCCCCGAAAAAGCAGATTCTTGGCAATTATCTTAAATCTAGTTGGCAGTCAAAAGGGTTGAAATTTTCTCAAGCTCGACGACGAGCTCATTGACATCTGACGCGCTAAGCGCTGATTCAGTGGATGGCCGCTCGGGGACTGCAAGCTGGTTGCTAGCGCCACTAATTGTATACCCTTCAATATAAAGCAGGCGACGAATGGTGCGAATAAGTTCAACTTCATGCCGCTGGTAATACCGCCTGTTGCCTCGACGCTTTACAGGTTGCAGTTGCGGGAACTCTTGTTCCCAGTAACGCAAGACGTGGGGCTTTACACAGCACAGCGTTCCGACCTCGCCAATCGTAAAGTAGCGTTTGCTAGGGATCGGAGGAAGATCTTCTGCGCCGGGATCCAGCATCGTCATAGCGCGGCCTCAGGAGTATGCACCTGGGAGGCGATTACACTCGTGTTTGCGCTCACATCCTCTTTAACTTTCTGACTCGCCCGAAAAGTGACCACTCTGCGAGCGCTCACTGGAACCGTCTCGCCTGTTTTTGGATTTCGACCCGGTCGACTGCTCTTCTCACGAATCGTAAAACCTCCAAATCCTGAGAGCTTAACGCTTTCGCCGGATTCGAGAGATTCTCGAATTTGCTCGAAAAAAAGTTCAACAAACTCTTTGGCTTCCCGCTTGTTTAAGCCCAGTTCTTCAAATAGCGTGTTGGCGATATCTGCCTTTGTTATTGTGCTAGTCATTCGTCGCTAACGCCTTTTCACTTGCTTCCAATTTAACATCTCAATCTACTATTCGAATTTTTACAAAAGTCGTAGGATGGTGCTAACCAGCTTTAATTGCTTCGAAGCACGCCATCATGCTCCGCGTTAATATGACTGATGACCGAACGCGCTACAGCGTCCGCATCCTCGTCCTTAAGATTGCGGGAATTAGACTGTAAGGTCAAGCGAAAAGTCAGTGATTTTTTGGTTGACGTTTCGGGATTTTCTTTATATAGGTCAATCAGTTCAAGGTTGATTAACAACTCACCGGCGGACTGCCTGATGGCATCTATAATGGTCTGAGATGAGGCCTCGCAAGGAAAAATGAAAGACAGATCACGACTCAAGGATGGGTATCGGGATGATGCTGTATAACTTGGAATCGTTATTTCCCGAATCAACCCAAAATTAATCTCAAATCCATAAACCACTCGCTCTAAATCCAGCTGCAGCAACAACTCGTAACTGATCCGCCCGATCTGCCCCACTTTGGTTTCCCCAAGAATTAAGTCTGCGCATTGCCCTAATTGATAAGCAGAATGCTCACTGTCAACGAAACGAAGCGATTTGCCAGAACAGGCACCAGTCATCAAAGATTCGACGTGTCCCTTTACATCAAAAAAATCGATTTCCCGATTGCTCTGATCCCAACGCGTGCCCGTGGCCGAGCCTGTGATGACTCCACCGATATATTGCTGCTCTTTGCGCTGTTTTAGTGTGCCTTGAAAAATATGACCTGTTTCGAAGAGTCGAATATCGCGCACTTGTCTCCGTGCATTATTGGCGAGCGCGTTGAGTAATCCTGGCAGCAACGTCAAACGCATCTCAGAAAACTGCGACGCAATCGGATTTTGAAGTCTGATCCCTTTTTCGCCGCCGCTAACAAGTTCCTGTAATTCGCTGGAGACAAAACTGTAAGTGATGGCTTCGAAGTAGCCTAGGCCGACTAATAAGTCTTTAACCCGATCGAGATCAAGGATACCCTCCGGTGCAAGCTGAGCACCAACCCGAACACTTGGCGGATGACTGTCAAATTGATCATAACCAACCAATCGCGCAACCTCTTCGACCAGATCATGCTCTCCGGTGAGATCATAACGATAAGACGGAGGCGTAACGGACCACCCGGAAGTTACCGGAGCACAGTCAAAATGAGCCGCCTTGAAAGCAGAATCTACGCTTTGCTTAGAAACGGTGGTACCGAGCATTCTTTTTAGGCGCGCTTGTCTAAGGACGATCGAACGACGCTCAGGGAGACATTCGGGAATCGTTTGGTCAATCAGTGGCCCGGGTGCACCCCCGCACAGTTCGATTACTAAGGCGCTCGCCCGTTCGATGGCTAACGCGGGAAGGTTAAAGTCCACTCCTCGTTCAAATCGATGCGCCGCGTCTGAATTAATACTAAGTTGTCTCGCAGTTCGGGCAATACAGTCGGGATTAAATGACGCTGCTTCAAGGAATAATGAGGAAGTCTGTTCACTAATCATTGTGCTAGCACCTCCTTTTATTCCACCGAGCGCGATCGGACCAGAGCCATCTGCGATCACCAGATTATCTTTATTAAGCGTAAGCTCCTGTCCATCTAAAAGCGTCAGTTGCTCAGACGGTTTGGCACGCCGAACCACGATACCGTCCTTTAATCTATCGTTGTCAAAAGCGTGCATCGGCTGACCGGTCTCGAGCATGAGATAGTTGGTGATATCGACTAACGCGTCAACACTTCGAACGTCTGATCGTCGCAGACGTTCTCGGATGATGTCCGGACTACGCGTGCTTGGGGAAACACCGCTGAGCACGCGCCCAACATAACGGGGGCAGTCGTCGGGCTTATCAAGTGTAATTGAGCGGGTCTCTTTTGATTTGGGCTCAATTTTTTTTATAGTTGGTTCTTTTAATGTCCCATGAGTGACCGTTGCGGTTTCTCTTGCAACACCGAGGATGCTTAAACAGTCTCCCCGGTTAGGGGTCAGCTCAACCTCAAAAACGCGATCCGGCAGCTGCAAATGCTCGTCGAGCTTTTGGCCTGGAGTCAGGTGAGGATCAAGCTCCAGAATTCCTGAAGACTGATCGTCCAAGCCCAACTCACTGCCTGAGCAAAGCATACCTTCAGAGTTCACTCCCCGAAGATCCTGATTCGAAATTTTTTGACCATTGACCAGAACGGTATCAGGCGTGGCGAGCACCGTGACCATTCCGGCTCGAACGTTTTCTGCTCCACACACGATTTGATACCTCTCCGGACGACCACCATCGACTTCACAAACGGATAGACCATCCGCGTTGGGATGCGCCGTGACGAGTTCAACCCGTGCGGCCACGATTCCTTCAGCGAGTGCGGGGACAATAGAGACCGCACCCGTTTCCAGGCCGGCCTGAGTCAACAATTCGGGAAGGTCATCGAACGAAACATCAAAATCGACCCACTCGCGCAACCAATTTTCGCTAATAATCATGGCCGGCTTCCTTAGGTAAACTGTCGAAGAAAGCTGACTTCGTTCTCAAAGAAAACCCTGAGATCATTGACGCCATACCGAAGCATTGTCAGCCGTTCGATTCCCAAACCAAAGGCATACCCGGTATATCGTTCGTTATCAATCCCGACTTGAGCAAAGACTTGCGGATGAACCATCCCACAGCCCAACACTTCTAGCCATCCGCTCTGTCCACATATTCGGCAGCCAGCCCCATCACAAAAAACACAACCCATATCAACCTCGGCCGATGGCTCGGTAAATGGGAAAAATGACGGACGAAATCGCACTGGTAAATCGCGTTCAAAAAACTCTTGCAAGAAGAAGATCAATATACCTTTCAGGTCCCCAAACGAAAGGTCTGTATCGACCGCTAGCCCCTCAAGCTGGTGAAACATTGGCGTGTGCGTCACATCAGAGTCGCAACGATAAACCCGCCCTGGCGCGATGACATTGACAGGTGGCTGATTGTTTTCAAGATAACGAACTTGGACCGGCGAGGTGTGTGTACGCAATACCGTCTCGGGGTCCAGATAAAACGTATCATGCATTGCCCGAGCGGGATGGTTCTTCGGGATATTTAACGCCTCAAAATTATGAAAATCGTCTTCAATCTCAGGGCCGTAGGCGATACTAAATCCGGCGCGCAGGAAGATTCTCTCAATTTTCCGTAAGGTACGGGTCACCGGATGCAGGCCACCCGGCTCGACACCGCGACCGGGCAGTGTAACGTCAATCCTTTGGGATTCAATTGTGGCCTGGCGCTCGACTTCAATAATTGCGAGCGACCTGCTTTCAATTGCTGTGGTGAGCTGCTCCCGGACTCGATTGACCGCCGCACCAAAGGCACTACGTTCTTCTGGGGCCAAAGAGCCAATAACCTTCAACTGGCTCGTTACAGACCCTTGTTTGCCGAGCAGTTGAACTCGGACGCCTTCAAGGTCTCTCGAGTTTTCCGCATCAGTGATATCGGACAACCCTGACTTGAGTAACTGCTCGAGATCTGCGTTTGAATTTTTTTCCATGAATTAGAATTGACTGGAAATAAAAAAAGGGAAAGGTGGTAGCCGCCTTTCCCTTTTTTAGCCCGTCTTGCGAGCCTGAATAAAGAAAGGGCTAGGCCGCCAGGGCAGCTTTCGCTTGGCCTGCCAAGGCCGCAAACGATCCCTGATCATTTACGGCCATGTCGGCAAGAATCTTACGGTCTACGATGATATTAGCTTTGCTTAGACCGTCGATCAGTCGGCTATAGTTGAGATCATGCATCCGCGCCGCTGCATTAATACGAACAATCCACAACGAGCGAAACTGACGTTTACGCTGTCGACGATCGCGATAAGCGTACTGGTCTGCTTTCATTACCGCTTGATTAGCGACCCGAAATACGTTGTTTCTCGCTCCTCGGTACCCTTTGGCCCGTGAGATCACTTTGTTGTGGCGCGCCCGCGCGGTCACACCTCTTTTTACTCTTGGCATTATTTAAGCTCTTTAAAGATTCGAAAGAATTATTCTTCGCTCTAGGCGTAAGGCAGCATTCGCCGAACTGCTGCCTGATTTGAAGCATCTACAATTAACCCTTCCCTCAACTGACGCTTACGCTTAGTCGATTTCTTGGTCAAGATGTGATTGAGATAGGCTTGGGAACGTTTAAATTTTCCAGACGCCGTACGCTTGAAACGCTTTGCAGCGCCGCGGTTCGTTTTCAGTTTAGGCATAAATGCTGTTCTAATCGTGATAATTTTATGTTGTTACGGTTTCAAGGGAGCAATAACCATCACCATCTGCCGCCCTTCCATTTTTGGCATCTGTTCCACGATGCCAACTTCTTTTAAATCTTCCTCTACTCGCTTCAGCATTTCCATTCCGAGCTCCTGGTGCGCCATTTCGCGCCCCCTGAAACGAAGCGTTACTTTTACTTTGTTACCTGTATCCAAGAACTCCGTCAGGCGACGAACCTTAATTCCGTAGTCCCCAACATCGGTGCCGGGACGGAACTTTATCTCCTTGACCGTGATCTGCTTTTGCTTCTTTTTGGACTCCTGCTTTTTTTTGGAATTAGCGTATAGAAACTTACCGTAGTCCATGAGCCGGCAGACCGGAGGGTCTGCGTTTGGGGCGATCTCCACAAGATCTAGCCCTCTCTCCTCTGCCGCGGCGCGCGCTTCCTGAGCGTTAAGTATCCCTAACTGTTCACCGGTATCACTAACTAGACGAAGTTTTTCGTAAGTGATGTCTTCATTGAGCCGTTGCTCCTTTGATCCTGCTATTGCCGCATCCTCCAAAATTAAAGCCGCGCGCTAGCGTCGAGATGAAGTAATTCCTGGTATAGATCGGAAACCTTAATGGTCCCGAGGTCTTCACCCTCTCGCGTACGCACGGCAACAGTACCTTCGGCTGTCTCTTTGTCTCCCACCACCAGAAGGTAGGGAACTCGCCGAAGAGTTGAGTGCCGGATTTTATAGCCTATTTTCTCGTTT
>SHBR01000028.1 GCA_004212795.1 Candidatus Thioglobus sp. | reverse complement strand
CGGTTCGATATCCGGTGGCAGCAAAATCCGAAAGGAGAAATCCTGTGCTTTAAGGGATTTTTCAGTCAATGCCATCAAGCCCATTAAGGCGTCGGGGAGTGTTTCCCCGGTATCACCTTGATGATCAGAATCAAGGAGTATCGGACCCCATTCGCTAAACTGGTCATCGGTAACGCCAGCACAGGTCAAACCGGTAATGATGCCATGGAGTTCGGAGGCTGAATATTCAGGTAACTTCTCGGTTAAGAGCGACTTAAAGTGCTGATAAACAGTGTCATTGAGCGGAATTGTGGATGAATTAGCCATGGGTTGATGATCAGAGCAATAATTATCCGATTATAGCAATGGCACCCGTCACGCCCTCGTTGACCCTCGAGTCAACCAGTCCTATCATCCTTTATCTGTAAAGTTGTAATTTTATTGGTATCAGCAACATTGGTAGGGATATGTCTGAAACGTCTGGCGATCTATTACTCACTGAAATTGAGGCGCTTGCGGCGCAGCTCGAGGATCTCGTAGCGACGTGTAGTCATCTTAGATCTGAGAATGAAAAACTTCGATTGGTTGAGCAGACACTCACGTCTGAGAAGGAAGATCTGATCAACCGCAATCTTGAAGCCAAAAAACGCATTGATATGGTTGTCGATCGATTGCGCACCGCTCAAACATCATAACTTAACTTTTAGCAGCGAAAAAACATGTCAAAAGAAGGTGTTAAGGTTCGAATTCTTGATCGAGATTTTACAATTGCGTGTGGCCCAGGAGAGAAAGCGGCGGTGGAATCGGCCGCGCAATATCTGAACGCTCAGATTAAAGTGGTTCAAGATCAGAGTAAAGTCATTGGAATTGAGCACTCCGTTGTTCTTGCTGCGCTCAATATGGCCAATGAGCTCATTTCGGATCAACCCATTGAAGTTGATGAAGTCGTGATTAATCGAGTTCGGGGACTTCGTCAGCGTATCGCGGCTGCGATAACCGATGATTGATATTGCCCGGCGATTTAATTTTATTTTTGACGCAGGTTTCAGCTCAATCCAGTAAACTATCTTTGGCATCGCCTGCTTTGTTTGCAGGTTCTCGCCAATCCCTTCGGACCTGTATTACAGAAAGGGGATCGCTTTTTAGACTCTGGTGTGCAAGTCCCGCGTTGACGGGAAAGCCTTAAGGGGTTTAAGCGGTCTCCACTTGAACTCTAAGGTTCAAGGTACCCCGGGAATTTGCGGCAACAGCGGGTGATGCCATTTACTTATGACTACATCAGACACTAAGCGGGAAATTCGCGCAATGATGCGTTCGAAGCGGCGTGACCTGTCTGCTACGGAGCGCGAGCGGGCATCATTCGATTTGATGGAGCGACTTCTGACACTGCCCGGAATACTTCATGCCAAACGGGTGGCGGCATATGTCGCAAGTGATGGCGAGATTGATCCATTACCCGCGTTGACCGAGCTGGTGACGACAGGCGTGCATGGCTATTTACCCGTATTATTTAATACGCGTCGCCCGAGAGTTCGCTTTGCACGTTATTTTCCAAACGCACCTTTAACTAAAGGTAGGTTTAATATTCCAATTCCATTGCATGATCAAAAAAATCTTCTGGATCCTGTTCAGCTCGATTGGCTGCTCATGCCTTTGGTGGCGTTTGACACGAATGGCAACCGCTTGGGCATGGGCGGGGGATTTTATGATGCATCGCTTGCATCAAGACGAGTCAAAAAGAACTGGTTGAGACCCCGACTGATCGGTATTGCCCATGAGTTTCAGCGAGTCGATGGCTTATCAGTCGATAGCTGGGATATCCCGTTGGATGGGATTTTGACCGATCAAGCCTTTAGACTCATCTCCCATACCTCACAGCCCCCAGCGCATAGCTGAAAGATAGATGAATATTCTTTTCATTGGAGATGTTGTTGGAAAGGCAGGGCGGCGCGCACTGCGGAAATTTTTACCTGAACTTCAGGATGATGCCGAAGCAGATCTTACGATTGTAAATGCAGAGAATGCGGCGGGTGGGTTTGGTGTGACCGAGAGCGTAATGGAAGAATTTTTACAGCACAGTGATATCGATGTGCTGACCTCGGGAAACCACATCTGGGATAAACGAGAAGCGCTAGAATTAATCGAGGATGAGCCGCGTTTGCTGCGACCCCATAATTATCCATTGGGCACACCGGGCAGTGGTTGGTATGTTGCTACTGCGTCCAATGGTGCGAGGGTAGGTGTCTTAAACATCATGGGCACTGTGTTCATGCATCCGACGCTTGATTGCCCTTTTGCGAGTGCGAATCAGGCGTTAGAAAAAAAACCACCCGATGTTAATGTTGTATTTGTTGATTTTCACGCCGAAGCCACCAGTGAAAAAGTGGCGATGGGTTGGCATCTGGATGGGCGAGCATCCGCAGTGGTTGGAACGCATACCCATGTACCCACTGCAGACGAAAGAATTCTCCCAAATGGGACTGCACATATCACGGATGTTGGAATGACTGGCTGTTACAATTCGGTCATCGGAATGGAAAAAGAGGGCGTATTGAAGCGATTTATTAATCGGGTGCCCGCCCGCTTTGAAGTTGCAAGCGGAAGTGCATCCGTTTGCGGCGTCGTGATTGAGGTCGATTCCAAAACTGGCCATAGTCTGTCAATCAGGCGAGTACGGAAGGACGAAAAACAGTAAATTATGAAATATTGGCTAATGAAAAGTGAGCCCGATACCTTCTCAATTGACCATTTGAAGGCAATGCCGCGTAAGACTGAGCACTGGGATGGTATTCGCAACTATCAGGCTCGCAATTTTATGCGGGATCAGATGGCCAAAGGCGATCTTGCTTTTTTTTACCATTCAAACTGCGAGACGCCCGGCATTGTCGGGATTATGGAGATCGTCTCAAAAAGCGCTTATCCAGATCACACCGCGTTTGATGCCACGGAAAAATATTTTGACCCTAAAAGTACACCTGAAAATCCCCGTTGGATAATGGTGGACGTCAAGTTTAAAAAGAAGCTTAAAAAGACAGTTACGCTTCAAGAAATTAAGGCGCAAAAGAAGCTCGCAGACATGCGCCTCGTTCAAAGAGGTAATCGGCTTTCGATTCTTCCTGTTTCTTTGAGGGAGTGGAATTTCATTCTCAAGATGGCGGGAGAGTTGTGAACAGATGCCCATGAACTTTAACAAATTTATTAATTCCAGAGCAGCGACGTTTTTGTCAGCAGTTTGTTTATTGTTGGTGAGTATCGGAGTTGCAACGGCAAACTCAGGAGACAAAGTCATGGTAGAGATGCATACGTCAAAAGGCCTAATCACACTCGAACTGGATGCTGAAAAAGCACCGGTTACGGTCGCTAATTTTATTGAATATGTGAAAAGCGGTCATTTTGACGGTACGATTTTCCATCGAGTAATCCCGGGATTTGTGATTCAGGGCGGCGGAATGGAAAGTGGTATGAAAGAAAAACCAACGCAGCCGCCGATTGAAAACGAGGCGGATAACGGTCTTAAAAACGTGACGGGCTCGATCTGTATGGCACGGACGAATGATCCGCATTCCGCAACTTCCCAGTTTTTCATCAACCTTAAAGATAATCAATTTCTCGATCACTCCGGGAAAAATCCACAAGGGTGGGGCTACGCGGTCTTTGGCCAGGTCACGGATGGTATGGACGTTGTTGAAGCGATTGCGGCTGTGCAAACCGGCAACGCCGGGTTTCATCAAGATGTTCCGGTTGAAGATATCGTTGTCGAGAAAGTAACCATTACCGATCAAGACGGATAAAAGCCGAGCATTTTTACTTTATTAAATACTGATTTGAATTTGCCAGGGTGCCCCGTTTCTACGATGACTTTTTCGGTGTAGGGGATCGTCTTGCCTGACTGGATAACGTTATCTAAGATTCTGCCGCAGCTTATCTATCCTTTTAGTCTTGCATTGCTACTATTGTTATTAGGAATAGGTTTCGTTCTTTTTGGGCGCAGATGGAAAGGGTTGTTAGTGGTGTTCATCTCTTTTGTAGTTTTAGTTGTGGCAGGATCTCCGGTTTCAAAAAGCTTATATGCGAACCACGAGCGCAGTTTTCCTATTACACCCGTTGGAAGCTCTCCTCAAGGGGATGCGATTGTCGTTCTCGGAGGCGATGTTGCCATTCCAAACTCGCCTCGGGTCACGAGTCAGCTCAATGGAAACCGGTTAATTCATGCGTATCGACTCTACCGGGCGGGAAAAGCGCCCGTGATTTTGATTAGCGGTGGAAATGTGTTTCCGCAAGAGGGACTCGATCCTGAGGCATTTTATAGTCGGCGATTGCTGGAGGAGTTCGGGGTGCCATCAGATGCGATATTACTGGAGAGTGATAGTCGAAATACGCACGAGAACGCAGTCAGGACGCGGAAAATATTAGGGGCTATTGGGATCGACCAAATCCTGCTCGTGACCAGCGGCTTCCACATGAAGCGGGCTGTATTAACCTTCGAAAAATCGGGTTTTGACGTGATCCCCTCGCCTTCTGGAATTTCAGTGGTGGACTATGCCCAACCCCGATTACTCGATTGGTGGCCAAGTCTCGGCAATTTAAAAAAGGCTCAAATACTGATTCATGAGAAAATTGGACTTATGGTTTATCGAATCCGTGGTTGGACTGATTGATGGACACTGTTCGTAACTTAATTTTGGATGCTAGCGCTGTGGCGCGAGTCTGTGGGCCGGACATTGGCGATCTCAGGACAACGCTTTTTAACCTATCCACGGCAGGTATTGAAGTGTGGCTTTATACGGCTGAATATCCTGAAATTGTTCGACAGGTATCAGCTTTGATGAGAGGTGATAGCAGTTGCTTTGACGAGATGCAATCGCAGGCGCAGGAATTACTGAAATCAAATATGCCGCCTTTTCAGTGGTTGAGTACGTTATCGGGCGATTTGGAAAAAATAGATCATACGGATCTATTAACGCAGGCGCTGATGACAGCCGCAGCGCGTTTAGGCTCACATACGCGCGTTGTGACGACGGATCTGAAGCGAGTCAAGCGCGGTGGTTTGTTTATCGATGAAGAAGCGGTTCGTTCGCTTAAAGTCGAGCGCAAAGTCAACTTCATTGACCTTGCGACCCAGCAGAAATGTCTTCGATCAAGCCTGGAGGAAAACATTCATCGGGTTTTGCATCATGGAAGCTACGTGATGGGTCCGGAAATTACCGAGCTTGAACACCGCTTGATGCAAATGTCCGGCGCCGCCCACTCCGTTGGGGTGGCGAGCGGAACAGATGCATTGTTAATCGCCCTTATGGCGAGTGATGTTGGGCCGGGTGATGAAGTCATTACCTCGCCCTTTACATTTTTTGCAACAGCCGAAACGATTGCGTTACTAGGGGCAGTCCCGATATATGTTGATGTGGATCCCTTCACTTTTAATATAGATGTTAATAGGATTGAATCTGCAATTACGGCTCGAACCAAGGCAATCATGCCAGTCAGTCTTTATGGGCAGTGTGCGGAAATGGACGAGATCAATGTGCTTGCAAACAAGCATTCACTCATCGTGATCGAAGATGCGGCCCAAAGCTTCGGGGCCACCTATAAGGAAGGTCGATCATGCGCTCTCAGTCATCTTGCTTGTACGAGCTTTTTCCCTGCAAAACCCCTCGGCGCCTATGGCGATGCGGGAGCATGTTTTTCACAAGATGACGAATTGGCAAAAAAATTACGCCAGATTCGAGACCATGGCCAAGATGGTCGTTACCACCATGTTAGGCTTGGTATCAATGGGCGTTTGGATACGATTCAGGCAGCAGTGCTTTTGGCAAAGCTAGATATCTTTGAAGGTGAGGTGGTTTCGAGACAGCGTGCCGCGGCGCGATATGAAACGCTACTTGCTGACAAAGCTCAAGAGGGTCTTTTGGCGATCCCGGTGGTGTTATCACACAACACAAGTACCTGGGCGCAGTACACGGTACGAGTTAAAAACCGACCGACGGTGCAGCAATTGATGAGCGAGGCCGGTATTCCGACCGCCGTACATTATCCAACTTCCTTGTATCGGCAACCGGCATTAGAGCAGTCAACGGTTGAGTGCGAGCAGAGTGACCGAGCTGCGAACGAAGTTTTAAGTTTGCCGATGCACCCTTATCTGACAGACGAAATCCAGCAACAGATTGCTGAATGTCTATTTGAGGCGATCGATGCGTCGGGAGCCTGCCCGAGTTTTAGTCCCAAAGAAAATGGCGTTTTATGAAGATCGCCATTGTAGGTCTTGGCTATGTTGGTATTCAGCTGGCCGTTGGATTTGGACAGAAACATTCGGTAATCGGGTTCGACCTCGATCAGCACAAAGTTGATAGCTACAAAACGGGAGAAGATTTAACCGGTGAGGTCACGACCCAACAACTTGTTAATGCGACAAGCTTGACCTTCACGACAGACTCGGGCGACCTGTCAGGCTGTGACCTCTTTATAATTGCTGTGCCGACACCTGTCGATGATGCCCGTCGCCCAGATTTCGGACCATTGATTGCTGCGAGCAGGACGGTAGGTTCAGCCATGACTAAAGGAGCAACCGTGGTCTATGAGTCAACGGTCTATCCCGGAGCAACAGAGGAAGTATGCGTTCCCGTGCTTGAATCAGTGTCGGGACTTCTCTGGCAGCGGGATTTCGCAGTAGGCTACTCTCCTGAACGTATTAACCCGGGTGATCCGGAGCGGACATTGGCAACCATTGTCAAAGTCGTTTCTGCGGATAATGAAAAAACCCTCGAGAAGCTGGCGAATCTTTATGAAGAGGTAGTCGTCGCAGGGGTCCATCGAGCGCCAAGTATTCGTGTCGCGGAAGCTGCAAAAGTAATTGAGAACACGCAGCGTGATCTGAATATTGCGCTGATTAATGAGCTCTCAATCTTATTTGATCGCCTTGATATCAATACGCAAGATGTTCTTGAGGCGGCGGGCAGTAAATGGAACTTTCTGCCATTTAAGCCTGGTCTCGTTGGAGGACACTGTATTGGGGTCGACCCATACTACCTGACGCATAAAGCCCAAGAAGCAGGCTATCAGCCTGAGGTAATTTTGGCAGGTCGGCGAATTAATGATCGGATGGCGAGCTTCGTAGCGGCAAAAGCGTTGAAGTTGATGGCCCAGCAGGGGATTTCATTGACGGGCGCTAGCATCAATATTTTAGGCGTTACCTTTAAAGAAAATTGTCCGGATATCCGAAACTCTCAGGCTTTTCCGTTAATCCGGGAACTACGGGCTCTCGGTATCGATGTCGTCATTGCAGACCCAAGAGCGAACTCAAACGAAGTCTTGTCTGAAGAAGATCTGCAGCTTACCAACCTTTCTGATCTTCAACGAGCTTCCGCAACACTTGTTTTGGCTCCGCATCGAGAGTTTCAAGAAAGAGGATTTGTCTGGATAAGGTCTATTACAAAAAAGCCCGGTGTTTTGATCGATGTGCAGGCGGTTTTTCGAAAGGAAGCCGAACTTGAAAAAACATTAACTTACTGGAGCCTTTGAAAGTGAACGTCTTGATAACCGGTGGCGCTGGTTTTATTGGCTCAACCTTAGGGATGGTGTTGCTGGAAAGAGGCGATCGCGTGACCGCCATTGATAATTTGAATGACTACTACGATGTGTCACTTAAAGAATCAAGACTTGAACGTTTGAAGCAATCCACAATGTTTGAATTCTTGAAGATGGATATTGCGGATCGAAACGGTATGGCTGATTTGTTCTCAAGTAATGCGTTTGATGTCGTTGTCAATTTAGCGGCGCAAGCTGGAGTTCGGTATTCGATTGAGAATCCGGCAGCGTACGTTGACGCTAATCTTGTGGGATTTGGGAATATTTTGGAGGGCTGTCGCCACTCCGGTGTGGGTCATTTAGTTTACGCGTCGTCGAGTTCTGTTTATGGTTCGAATACAAAATTACCATTTTCAGAACAGGATAGCGTGGATCATCCGATATCGCTTTATGCCGCGAGTAAAAAAGCCAATGAGCTTATGGCTCACTCTTATTCACATCTTTATCAAATGCCAACAACAGGACTTAGATTTTTTACGGTTTATGGTCCCTGGGGTCGGCCTGACATGGCCTTATTCAAATTCACTAAAGGCATTTTGGATGAAACGCCGATTCCTGTGTTTAACCAGGGTCAAATGGTGCGAGATTTCACATTTGTGGATGATATTGTTGAGGGCGTCAAAAGAACAATCGACCAACCGGCCAAAAAGTCAGAAGACCAAAACAGTGCTAACCAAAGCATCAGCGCGCCGTGGAGAATCTATAACATCGGAAACAGTCATCGAATCCAATTGATGGATTACATTTCGGCGCTGGAAAAAGCGTTAGGCAAAAAAGCAATTCTTGAGTTGCTTCCGATGCAGGATGGTGATGTGCCGGCAACTGAAGCTGATGTTACTTCGCTCGAAGCCGATTTTGGATACCGCCCGCAAATCAAAGTTGAAGAAGGCATTCAGCGATTTGTGGACTGGTACCGTGAGTATTATCAGGCTTAGCGCGGAACGCGGTTAAATTCCGGGCTTGCGGATTTTTCGGTCGTTAGTAAGATGGGGATTCAAAATCGAGTTTGTCTAAAAGTGAAGGCCGATTGAATTCTGAATCGAGTTCATTTGAGCCAGGGCTTTTTCTGCAACCGTAGTGTCTAAACCCTTTTGTTTCCGGTCGAGAATAAGGAATTGAAGACCCTGCTTGTCATAAAGCGATGATGTGCTGCCATCGCGGAGCTGAACCACAAAGCCCTCGCCGGGTAAATTAAACAGTCCTGTTAATTTCTCCACTTAAAAAAAGACTCCTTTGGGGCCTGACTAGGCCGTCCTCCATTCATTAGCACGAAGAAGTAAAATTGATCCGTCAATACCCAGAGGAGTTTACCCTTGAATCAGAATGATCAAAAGCAGGCAGCTGCGGAAGCGGCACTCGATTTTATCGAATCGGGCGAGATTTTAGGGGTCGGGACAGGCTCAACGACTAATTTCTTTATCGATGCATTGGCAAAAGTCAAAGGTAAGATCGATGGCGTGGTCTCAAGCTCGGAAGCCTCATCAGAGAAGCTTCGAGCAATCGGGTTGCCAGTGATGGATCTGAATCGCACTGGCGATTTGTCTTTATATGTCGATGGTGCCGATGAGGCCACAAAGCATCTACATCTCATAAAAGGTGGAGGCGGAGCTTTAACGCGTGAAAAAATTGTGGCGAGCGCGAGCCGACGCTTTGTTTGTATAGCAGATCAGTCTAAGCTTTCGGATCATCTTGGTTCGTTTCCATTGCCGATTGAAGTCATTCCGATGGCCCAAAGTTTAGTGGCCCGAAAGATAATCGCAATGGGCGGACAGCCTGAACTTCGCTCAGGGTTCACAACGGATAACGGCAATCTGATTCTGGATGTTAAAAATCTAGATCTCACCGATCCGTCGTCAATGGAAGCAAAGCTTAATCTTTTGCCTGGCGTTGTTGATAATGGTCTTTTTGCGGTCCGACGGGCTGATGTTTTACTTGTGGGTACGAGTGACGGGGTTGACCAAATAAAAACGTAGGCTCGTGAGTTAGATTGTATTCTCGAGAAGGTCTTTGAAAGCAAAAAAAGAGGGCATTTTTCTGATGCTATTGTTGCGGTGATCGACCAGTCCGTAACCCGGGTTGATGAGCTGCCACCAATACACGCGCTCTACAAATCCAAGTGAATAGGCAATCCGATAGTATTCGGTGAGATATTGGGCTTGGGTTTGCTCATCGACAGTCGAGCGAGGTAAACCTGAATTAGGCGTATATGGCTTGGTATTGAGAAGAGGCCAGTTGGTTTCAGTGACCCACAACCGAGATGCAGAGCGGTTTGAAGCCTTTGTCATGGCATAAATCAGACGCAGCTTTTCAGCAAGGCTAAAGACGCCGTATTGCCTAGAGTAGGGTGAACCCCTGCGGTTAACATAAAGCGCACAAGTGCAGGCATCGATATCGTAGTTATGAAAATTGAACAGGGTTCGAAGGGTTGAAAGCGGTTCAAAGTCGATTACCGATGAGCCTCCGATAACGATATCAGGGTACGAACTTCGAAGAGAAGATATCGCCGAAAGAAGCTTCAAGTAGTCACCGGTATGCTGACAGCCCCATTTGCTTCGATTAATGGCATTACCTAACTGAAATTCGTTAGTCTTGCCTTGAAATGCTTTGACAATATCTGAAACATTTTGTTGCCAGGTGTCTATGTCGTGAACGCTTTGTTGCGACTGAAGAATATTGATTAAAAAGTCATGGTTTTTGAATCGATCGGCGAAGTGAAGGTAATACTCAATATGATTGACATGCCAAGAAGGGATACGAAGCAAAAGCTTCTTTACGCCGAGTTCACTTAGAAGATCTTCAACCTGAGCAGGGTCCCCGTGATCAGGAGATATGCCAAGTCCCACAAAATCTGAGAGGTCGGGCGGCGTTGAGCGTTTCAGGGAAGCATAGTGCCATCCAACGATTGGACTCATCGTCAGCGCTGTGGCAGCGGTTTTGGTGTACTCGATAAGATTATCGGCTCGAAATCGCGGTTTTTTATCTTTCGGTAGCTTGTATGGCTGATCAGAATCGGGATCCCACCAGCGCGGATGCTCAGGACTCATTTTTGATGGATCCGATATCAAAGACTTGATGGCCGAGTGAGAGTCCGCGGCGCTCATATTTTGTTTCAGGTCGCCAGGATGGGCGGGGACAGTAATCGTTGGTTTCACTGGTGTTTTTAAGATCTGTCACTGAGATCAGCGTTTCAATAATGCTTTCTGCATAATCTTGCCAATCTGTCGCAATATGCAAAATGCCACCGGGCTTTAAAGTATCTGCGAGATCGCTCAGAAAGGCTTGATTGATCAAACGTCGTTTGTTGTGACGCTTTTTTGGCCATGGATCTGGAAACAACACCAGAATGCGTGTCAATGATTGTGGCTGGAATAGAGCGGGCAGTAGTTCCGCTGCGTCTCCGATAATGACTCTCGCGTTGGAAATTTCGTCGCGATCTATTTTGCGAAGTACTCGCCCGGCGCCGGGACGATGTGGGTCAATTCCAATAAAACCGGATTCTAAATTTGATTTTGCAAGTGAAATGAGTGCCTCGCCATCACCAAACCCAATTTCGAGGTGTATGTTGGTTCCTTTGGCGAAAGGACATCCATCAGAAATTTTTTGAGCGCCGTCAATCCCGTATTTACCCTCCAGTTCCTCGATCGCTTTTTTTTGTGCGTTCGTCATCCGTCCTTCTCGTCGAACAAAACTGCGCACTGGCCTTGAGAAGTTTTGACTTCTAGTCATTTAAGGGGCCGCATTCTTTTAAAAGCGCATTTGGCATAGTAAGTAGTATTTATGATTTTGTTGGCTACAAAAGGAATCGATACGATCTAATTTAAATTCTGTTACTGCTGAGGGCCTATTTTACGATGCCATACGGGTGCGTCCTAGATTTGGTCTTTTTATCACGAATTCATACGTTCAGATGCACTTGGATGGTTTCTATTTTTCAGTGAAAGGGTGTCATCCTTGATACGTATCAGACTGCGGGATTGCCGGTATTTTCACGACCATGCGCAGTTGAGTAGTCGAGTTTGGGACCCTTAGGGATAACAGCCGTTGGATTAATATGGGTATGACTGGCGTAGTAGTGTGCTCTGATGTGGTCGATGTCGATGGTTTCGGCGATTCCCGGCACCTGGTAGAGATCTTTGATGTAACCCCCAGGTTCGGACAATCAACTAGTCGCGATATGTTGCATTTGAAGTGACTGAAATAGACAGGATCAAAACGAATGAATTACCATCACGTCTTGATAATTCAACCGTGACTCACTACGGCGCATAACTGTAGACTCGCTACAGGATTAGCATTTAGCGGGTGTAGTTCAATGGTAGAACCTCAGCTTCCCAAGCTGATGATGTGGGTTCGATTCCCATCACCCGCTCCAATCAGATTAATATGAATTAATAAAAAGGGCGAGTAGTGGATATGAAAGCAAGAGAAGTGAAAACAGCCGCTGATGCTCGGCAAATTGTCACCGAGCGTGAACTTGAGTACGTAAAAGTAGCTGTGACGGATATGGATGGGGTGTTGCGCGGGAAATATATGCAGCGGGATAAGTTTTTATCCGCGCTGGAGAGTGGATTTGGGTTTTGTGATGTAGTGCTGGGCTGGGACTCGAACGATCAACTTTACGATAACGTAAGCCTCACAGGCTGGCACACGGGGTATGGTGACGCCTTAGTTCGCATTATCCCGGAAAGTTGTCGCGAACTGCCGCTGGAAGATAATTCGCTCTTGTTTCTTGGGGAGTTTGTTTCGCCCGCCGATGCGGTTTGTCCGAGAAGTCTTCTTCAGCGGGTGCTTGAGCAAGGAAGACAGCTGGGCCTCAGTGCAACGGCAGCCTGTGAGTTTGAGTTTTTCGTATTTGAGGAAACGCCCGACAGTGTCAGAGAGAAAAACTACCGCGATCTAAAAAACATCTCACCAGGATTTTTTGGATATTCGATGCTGCGAAATTCCGTATTCTCGGAGTTCTATGAAGATCTTCTTGAGCTCGGATTAAAAATGGACTTCCCTTTGGAAGGTCTTCACACTGAGACCGGGCCCGGTGTGCTGGAGGCTGCAATTTGCCACAGCGATGCATTAGCTGCGGCGGACCGTGCGGCGCTATTTAAAACCTATACCAAGATTCTTGCGCAGCGACAGAACTGGATGGCGACCTTTATGGCTAAGTGGTCTCTGGATTGGCCGGGACAAAGCGGCCACATCCATATTTCTCTGACGGACTCAAACGGCGAATCAGTTTTTTACGACGCGAGTAAAGAAAAAAATATGTCAGAGAAAATGCGTCATTTTATCGGCGGTCAGCAGGCTTTGATGCCCGAAATTCTTTGTATGATTTCACCCACCGTTAATAGTTTTTCACGATTAATCCCCGGCTTTTGGGCGCCGACCTCAGCGAGTTGGGGGGTTGAGAACAGAACCTGCGCGCTGCGCGCTATTTTGGGAAAACCGTCTGCGCAGCGAGTTGAATATCGAATTGCTGCGGCCGATATTAACCCTTATATTGCGGTCGCCGCTGCGATTGGATCAGGTCTTTGGGGGATTGAAAACCAGATTGAACCCGGAAAACCCGTGGTTGGAAATGCTTACGATGTTACTTTCCCTAAAAAATACCAGCTGCCGGCGACATTGACCGAGGCAGCTGGCCGACTTCGAGCATCAAAACCGGCCCGTTCGATATTTGGCGATCAGTTTGTCGATCATTATTCATCAACTCGTGAGTGGGAGGAACGTGAGTTTCGAAAGCACATCACAGACTGGGAGATGGCCCGTTATTTTGAGATCATTTAAAGATCAGTGTATATAAAAATTTTCTTTGAATAAATTTATGCCAGCAATCCCAATGAGGGATTAATACAAATGTTCACTGGACAAGAGCGCCAGTGATCTTCTTTTAGGAGAAATACTTGAACGCGAACTGGAACTATCCAACGGCGATTAGAGTGGGGTCCGATCGACTCTCCGAGATTGGGGATTGTTGTCTTTCACTTAACATGGGGAATCCGTTGCTGATTACGGATCCTGGCATCAAAGATTTTCCGTTTATCAAGGAGGCGGTTGACTCATGCAAGGCATCAGGCCTCGACTGTGACGTGTTTAGCGATGTCCAGCCGAATCCGACGGGGACGAATATCGAGCAAGGTGTGACTGCTTTTAATTCGGGCCGCCACGATGGCGTAATTGCGATTGGCGGCGGTAGCGCACTTGATGCAGGAAAAGCCATCGCGCTAATGGCCAGGCAGGGTATATCGATTTGGGAGCTTGAAGATATAGGGGATAATTGGACGCGGGCGGATGTTGCAGGTATTGCACCTATTGTCGCCGTTCCGACAACGGCAGGCACCGGCTCTGAGGTGGGACGGGCATCCGTGATTCTTGATGAGGCTGAGAGAGTTAAAAAAATAATCTTCCATCCCAAGATGGTTCCGGCGATCGTGATTCTAGATCCCATGGTTACCACGGGACTTCCACCCATGCTCACTGCCGCGACGGGAATGGATGCGCTATCCCATAGCCTGGAAGCGTGGTGCTCGCCGGCTTACCACCCAATGGCTGAGGGGATCGCCGTTGAGGGCATGCGTTTGGTCCGCGAATATTTGCCAGCGGCTGTGGCTTCTGGATCTGATGTCGAGGCTCGAACTCAAATGCTGGTGGCATCAATGATGGGGGCAACTGCTTTTCAGAGAGGGCTTGGGGCAATGCATGCGCTTGCCCATCCATTGGGAGCGCTCTATAACGCTCATCACGGCACCTTAAATGCGGTGTTGATGCCTTATGTCCTTATTGCGAATCGTCAGGCGATAGAGCCACGAATTATTCGCCTTGCAAAGAGTATCGATATTCCAAATGCAAGCTTCGATTCGTTTTTAGATTGGGTGCTTGAGTTGCGTGAGACCGTCTCGATACCACAAAATCTTGAAGACCTTGGTATTGATGATAGTCAGGCGGATCTTATCGGCAAGATGGCGGAAGTCGATCCCTCTAGCGGTACTAACCCGATTCTTTTTGACGCAAGCCAGTATCAAAGTGTTTTTATGAACGCCTTAAACGGTAATTTGAGCTAGCAACATGTCTGATTCTGCTGTCAAACCGATTGTGGTCGGCATACTCCAATGTGGTGAGGTGCCTGATACGTTGTCCGCCCAATTTCCTGACTACAACGAAATGATTGAGATCGGTTTAAAAAGAGCGGACAACAATATTCACTGCAAAACTTTTCGAGTATTGGACGATGAGATTCCACATCCGACTGAGTGTGATGCGTGGATTACAACCGGTTCAAGATTTAGCGTAAACGACCAGAACGAATGGACCGAAAAATTTGGTGAGTTTGTTTCGGATACTCATAAGCTAAAAATACCGTTTGTTGGCATCTGCTACGGGATGCAGATGATGGCAAAGGCCCTCGGCGGCAAAGTGGAATATGCCGAGAAGGGATGGGGTGTCGGGGTTGCGACAAGCACCGTTTACGAAGAAGCGCCTTGGATGGCCAATCACAAAGTGGCTGCGAATCTAGTGGTCAGCCATCAAGAACAGGTGACTGAGTTGCCAGAGGAGGCAGTTCTCTTGGCGGGCAGTGATTTCTGTCCAAATAGTATTTTTCAGGTTGGCTCGTCAATGCTGGGAATTCAAGGTCATCCGGAATTTACAACTGATTATTCACAAGCGTTGATGGATGCTCGTCGCAGTATCATTCCGGCGGAAGCGGTTGAAGCTGGAATGGATTCGCTTTCAAAGCGGGTAGATGGATCATGGACTTTTGACAGCATCATTTCATTTATCAAATCAGAACTCACCTAGAGATATATTGATGCTGGGTCAATATGATAGTTCATCCGCTTGATGATGGTCTTATAGAGGGTTAATAATGATTGTGAAAATTGGCACGCGTCGCAGTGATCTTGCTATTTGGCAAGCGGAGTTTGTTCGTGACGAGTTAATTCGTCACTATCCGGATATTGAAGTAGAGCTTGTGGGTGTTACGACGGAGGGCGATCGAACACTTGATGTTCCGCTTTCAGAAAAAGGTGGTAAAGGTCTTTTCCTGAAAGAACTTGAAAAAAAACTTTTGGATCATAGTGTGGATATCGCTGTTCATTCCATGAAGGACGTCACGATCACGGATCCGGTTGGGTTGCATATCCCCGTTATCTGCGAGCGGGCGAATCCCTTCGATGCTTTTGTTTCAACCCATTATGAAAATTTGGAATCACTTCCGGAAAATGCAAGAGTCGGTACCTGTAGTCTTCGAAGACAGTCGATCCTGCGCCATCGTTTTCCAGATCTAGAAGTTGGAAATCTCAGGGGTAACGTTAATCGGCGATTACAGTGTCTCGACAATGGAGACTTTGACGCGATTATTCTTGCCGCTGCAGGATTACACCGTCTCGATATGGCAGATCGAATACGTCAGGTGATCGCGTCCGAAGTGATGCTGCCGGCTGTTGGGCAAGGCGCGATAGGCGTTCAATGTCGTGAAGATGATAAGCAAACGACAGAATTGATTGAACCGCTTAATCATTTGGAGACTCAGCGTCGTGTGCATGCCGAACGAGCGGCTAACGCACGTCTTGGCGGAGGCTGTCACGTCCCTTTAGGGGCTTTTGCTGAACTTGAGAATGGTGTGCTCCAATTACGGGGATTTGTGGGCGATCCTGATGGCTCGCAATTAATTTTTGCAGATATGCAGGGGGCTGAAGATGCGCCTGATCAGATTGGTCATGCGTTAGCAGAAAAATTACTGGCTCAGGGTGCCGCAAAAATTTTACAAAAATTTTCTGATGTCTGATCTCAAAAATTTCTCTGTTCTTTTGACAAGGCCAGAGAATCAGATCGAAGAGCTTCGTCAGTTAATCCAGCAGGCGGGCGGAAACCCCGTTTGTTTTTCGGTGACTAAAATAACCCCGATCGATTCCGATCATCTTGTAGAGCCACTTTTTAGGGAGAACATCGCTAGGACAGATTTAGCTATATTTGTAAGTCCAAATGCGGTGACTTTCGGGATCAAACTTCTTGAGAAGCACGGGCTTGCATTACCGGCAGACTGTAAGACTCTTGCGGTAGGGCCAGGGACAGCAAAACTCATTGAGCAAAATAGACTCAAGGTGCATGATTATCCTAAAGCACAATTCAATAGCGAAACTTTATTAGCACTCCCGAGCCTTGATCAGATCGAGGGCAAGCATGTTCTAATTGTGCGAGGCCTCGGCGGCCGGGAAAAAATTGCTCGGGAGTTATCAATTCGTAAGGCCATTGTCTGCCAGTTGCCGTGTTACGAGCGATTACCGTCAAAAGATCTGGATACTAGCGTCCTGAGTACTTTCTGCCGCGAGAAAAAATCTGCTATTGTCTTTACGAGTGTGAGCGCAGTCGATCATTTTGTGATGTTAAACAACGCAAAAAACTTAATGTCTGCGCCAAACCTGTCCGTTCTTGTTTCGAGTGATCGGATCGCGGCGCATTGCTCGTCGCTGGGTTTTAAAGGGCAAGTTATTGTGGCGGACAATGCCGGCGCACCAGCCATACTTGCTGCGCTCGAGAGCGTTTCTGTGGCGACTTCAGTTAATAATGGAATAAAAAATCATGACTGATAGCGATACTGACAAAGAATCAATCGATTCCGTTAAGTCGATGGATGAAAATCAGAATAGTCCGGTTGAAAAAATCGCGCAGCCAAATTTAGCGCGTAATCCGGGACGTGGGATTGCGGTTCTTGGCCTGGTTTTAGCGGTTACGGGCGTTCTTTTGAGTGCGTATACTTTTTATGTGACGCAGGTAGCTGGCCGTTTTGAGCTTGGCCTCGAACTAGGTCGTGTCGATGGAATTTCTCGCCAGCTCGACAAAATAGTACTCAAAAATGAAAATCTTGAGTCTTCGTTGGATGAGGCACGATCTGAGAGTCTAGAGATTCAAGATAAAACCCGTTCTCATATCAGCGCTGTGGAGTCTGAGCTTGGTTTGAGGATCAAAGCACTTTCTGATCAGCAAAGTCAGGAAAGTCAGCAGCAGCGAAAAGAGCTTGATGCGGTGGCGAGCGCACTCGCAGATATGAGCTCTCGTATCGTCACTGCAGAGCAAGAATGGCAACTCAACGAAATTGGTTACTTGCTAGAACTTGCGCACCGGCGCTTGACCATAACCGGGGATATCAATCTGGCTCAAAAAGCATTGCTGATTGCAGATGATCGCCTGTCAGGATTTATGTCGCCGGAAATTCTTGAAATACGCCGTTCAATTTCAGATGATCTAAAAACAATCAATAGCCTCTCGGGTGCTGACTTTTCTGCGACGGCAATCGATCTCGGTGCGCTGATTCATAAGATTTCCGGGCTGTCGCTAAAAGGTGATAACGCTCGACCATCGTGGGAAAATGTTCAACTTGAAGAAAGTGCTGAGCCCGTCACTACCCCGGTTGAAAAATCAGATCAGAACAATTTGCTAGCCTGGGTCGAAGAGGTATTCGGTGACGTGTCACGTTTAGTTCAAATCCGCCGGGTCGATCAGACCCAACTGCCAAAACTTGAGAACAGTCAGCGATTTTTGGCATATGAGAATTTACGGTTACAACTATTGGCTGGGCAACTCGCATTGTTGCAGCGGGATCAAGGGCTTTTTGAGTTAAGTATCCAACAATCACGTGTATGGCTGATTAAGTACTTTGAAGAATCAGATGCGGCTGTTGTGTCTTTCGACCGCCGTCTTGTTGAGATATCTGAGATTAACTTCGCCTGGGAGGTGCCCAGTATCTCGAAAACACTTGATTTAATGCGCGAAGAAATTAAACGGAGAGAACAGCGCCTGTGATTGGAATGGTTTTGCTATTAACGGCATTTGTAGTCGCACTAACGCTGGGTCTTTTAGCGCAGGACGATCCGGGGTATGTGTTGATTTCCAGATGGCCTTATGAGGTAGAGATCTCTTTGGCCTTGTTGTTAGCAATATCTATCTTTGGTGTTGTTGGTATTTATTTTTTAGTTCGCTCGATTTTGCGGATATTTCGAACCCCAAGTGATATTCGAAGCTGGCAACGGGCGCGTCAACATCGCCGCGCCGACCAAGCGACGTTGTCAGGGTACGCTCGATTAATTGAGGGAGATTGGGAAGAGGCTGAAGCTTTGCTTATTGCTGGCCTCGGTAAGGGCAGCACACCGCTATTGCAGTATCTCGGTGCAGCGTACGCAGCTCAACAAAAGGGAGATTTTGAAAACCGAGATCAATATCTTTTAGAAGCGCGATCGCAAAGTCCAGAACATTTGACGGCTATTGAAATCACTCGCGCCCGATTGCTAGAACGGGCGGGCCAAATTGATGAGGCGCGCGGCGTTCTTGAGGACTTGTACGAGCAGGGCATTCGCCATGGGGCAGTTCAAATGATGCTTATTGACGCGCTCCGTCAACAGGCAGACTGGCCCGCGCTTGAAAAGATAATGCAAAAAAACCGTGACATGAAACAGTTAACGCATACGGAAAGAGTGTCGCTGCGTCAAGAAATCCAGATGCATAGGTTAACCGGGCACGATGATCCGCAAACGACGTGGCGTCGCTTGGACCGTCGTGACCGGAAGAATCCAGTTCTGCAGGCTGCGCACGTCCGCGCGCTAATTGATACTGGTCAATCTGATATTGCTGAGAAATTCCTGAGAAAATGCATTAATCGAAAGTGGGATGGTGAGCTGGTTCGTTTGTATGGATGTGTTCGTTCTGAGCGAATTGATGAGCAACTCCAAAGAGCGGAGCAGTGGCGTCTGGGTCGCCAGGATGACCCCAACTTGCTCATGACGTTAGCTCGGTTGAATATCGAGAATAGTAATCGCCAAAAAGCAAAAGAACTGGTCTTAAAGGCAATCCAGATGGGGGGTACCAAGGAAAGTTATCTCGAATTAGGTTTATTGCTGGAATCGCTCGGAGAGTCTGATAAAGCGCTTCAGTGTTATCGACGGGGTCTGCAAATAGAAGAAACCAATCGCCTTAACAAGATGCCTTCAGGACTGCCTGTAAAAACTGGCGAACTGGTTCCGGTTATTTCGTCTTCCGCACGGTAAAGACATTATCCGTCTGAGGTGGCTTGCTTTGCGTCCTTGTTGTCAATGACTATGCAGAGTCAGATGCGTATTCAAACGAGTCAAAATAAAGTCGTTCGATAGCAAGTCCTGCGTCTTCAAAAGCGCTTTTTAACGCCTCGATCATCGGTGGGGGACCGCTGGCATAAACGTCAACCTGAGAAAGATCGGGAAAATGCCGCAGTGCGGCTTCGTGTACCCACCCATACTCTCCTGTCCAGCTTTCGTTCTCTTGTGGCTCTGATAGAACAGGCGTGTATTTAAAGTTGTCGTATTGCTCAACCCATTGGTTGAGCAGGTCATGAGCATAGAGGTCGCGAGCGTTTCGAACGCCCCAAAATAAATGAAAAGGGCGCACGGTTTTGTCTAAAAAAGCACTTTCTAAAATCGCTTTGATGGGTGCAAGTCCGGTGCCCCCTGCGACCATTATTGTGGGCTGATCGCTATCTTCTCTGAGAAAAAAAGTTCCAAAAGGGCCTTGAAATCGCAATAAGTCTCGAACTTTTAAAGAGTTGAAAACTTGCCCGCTGAAGTGACCATTTGGGACGAGGCGAATATGCAGCTCGAGACCCTCTTCAATACTGGTCCAGTTTGCGATTGAAAAACTACGCCGCCGGCCGTCGCGGAGCAGTATGTCAACGTACTGCCCTGGCAGGAAGCGGAAATCCTGATTTTGAGGTAGTTTGAGCTTAACCACCATCACATCATGACAAGCCTTTTCCAGCGCTGTCACTCTGCACGGCAGCGTCCGGATCGGCAGGGAGCTGCCCGCGGGCAGCTCAACCGCTTCGATAACGAGATTCGTTGAGGGTCGCGCCTGACAAAGCAGGATTTGTCCGCTGATAATATCGGCTTCCGAAAGCGCGGTCTGGGGTTCAGTGGGAGATTCAAGTGACCCGGAGATGAGAAGTCCTTTGCAGCTGCCACAGGACCCGCTTCGACAGCTGTAGTTAAAGCCAAAGCCATGACGGGTAGCGGCATCCAAAATGGTTTCAGATGGTTCGACACTGAATTCGGTTCCGGTCTTATGATTTGTAACGGTGAAAGTCATAAAATAAAAAGTATTAGGTTAAACGCGGTTAGAGACACTATTCTCAAGCAAAATAAATCTAAATTTCCCCGTCAGAGTCTGCGAGAAAACACCTCTGATGACAATCCTTAAAAAGCCAAATGGCGACATAGAGTTATGCCTGAACTACCTGAGGTCGAGACGACAATGCGCGGGGTGCGGCCTTTTATAGAAGGCAGAGTGGTAAAAAAGGCTGTTGTTCGTGAGCGTCGATTGCGTTGGCCCGTCCCCAGAGATTTTAATCAGAAAATAGAAGGGCTTAAGATTAAATCGGTCAGTCGCAGGGCGAAATATATTTTGCTTGAAACAGATAACGGGTTTGTGATGATTCACCTGGGTATGTCGGGTCGACTTCGAGTGCTTCCAAAAGAGACCCCACCTTTAAAGCATGATCATTTGGATTTGGTCTTAAGTTCCGGTAAAAGTCTCAGGTTCCACGATCCACGACGCTTTGGCAGTGTGCTATGGATCACAGGTCTTCCCTCTGAGCATAGGCTGCTCGCAACACTGGGCCCTGAGCCTTTTGATCAAGAACTCAAGCCGGAGTATTTGTATCGCCTGTCACGCGGTAAAAAAGTGACGATAAAGCAATTTATTATGGATGGGAAGATTGTTGTTGGTGTGGGTAATATCTATGCGAGTGAAGCACTTTTTCGCGCCGGTATTCGCCCAGGTCGTGCGGCGGGCCGGGTGAGTCACATTGCCTTCACTCGTTTGTTGGGAGAGATTCGAGCAGTTTTAGGCGAAGCCATCGAGGCCGGGGGTACGACGCTTCGTGATTATTCGCGGGTCAATGGTGAACCTGGTTATTTTGAGCAGTCGCTCAATGTTTATGAGCGTGCCGGTCTACCCTGTGTGAATTGTGAGAAAATAATCCAGCGAAAAGTAATTGGACAGCGGGCATCTTATTATTGTCCTCGATGCCAGACGTAGTGGTTACGCTTGTTTTGAATAAAAATTAGAACTTTGGGGTAAATATGGAACTCGACGTTAATTATGTAAGAGCGCAATTTCCTGCTTTTGAGGCAGAAGAGACCAAAGACTGGGCGTTTTTTGAAAACGCGGGCGGGTCTTATGTTCCTGCTACCGTCATTGATCGGTTACAGCAATTTTTTGTTGAACATAAGGTTCAACCTTATAGTTTTTCAGGGCTCTCGAAGAAAGCCGGGGAAGAAATGGATGAATCCTATGTCGCAATTGCCGAACTGCTGAACGCAAGAGAAGACCAGATCACGATTGGCCCCTCGACTACCCTGAATTTTTACGTGCTCGCGCAAAGTCTTCGCCACCTCCTAAAAGTCGGCGATGAAATCATCGTGACTAATCAGGATCATGAGGCCAATATTGGCTGTTGGAGAAGGCTCTCGGAACACGGCATTATTATTCGCGAGTGGCGTGTTGGTAAAGCAGATGCGGAGTTGGATCTGAATGATCTTGAAACATTAATTAATGAGAAAACAAAAATTGTGTGCTGCACGCTTTGTTCTAATCTTGTTGCGACATTTAATGATATGAAAAGTATCACTGAAATGGCGCATCGGGTCGGCGCTTTAGTGGTAGCAGACGGCGTTTCTTATGCGCCTCATGTGATCCCGGATGTGCAATCGTGGGATGTGGATTTCTATGCCTATAGTACTTACAAGACATTTGGAACTCATCAGGGCGTACTTTGGGGATCTAGCGATGCACTCAAGAAGACCGAAGGGCAGGGGCACTACTTCAATGAGGAAAAATCGCGCTATCGCTTAAATCCAAGCGGACCTCAACACGCTCAGATTGGGGCACTCGCGGGAATCACGCAATATTTTGACAATCTGTACCGCCATCATTTCGGCGATAGCGACATCGGTATCCATCAAAAAGCAGTGAAAGTTTTTGATCTTGTAGAGGCTCATGAGGCAAATCTTGCCAATCATTTGCTGGACTATCTTAAGAATCGGAACGACATCCGAATTTTGGGGCAAGATCATGCGAGCCCTGGAAAACGGGCTTCGACGATCGCTTTTCACGCACGCGGGATGCCGTCGCAACACATCGCTCAGAAACTTGCTGAACACCAGATCGCGGCCGGTGCTGGAGATTTTTACGCGTTACGCTGTGTTGAATCATTAGGGATGGATCCCGAAGATGGAGTCGTTCGCGTGAGTTTGGTGCAATACAACACGACTGATGAAGTAAAGAAATTGATTCAAGCGCTTGACTCGATTCTGCCTTAGCGTCATTCGAGGAGTGCACGATTTTTTTAAATTGGACCAAAGATTTAGATTGGAAAAAAGTTTGATGGACAGAACAAGAAAATATTCCCAGAACGGAATCGGAGACTTGGGATGAAACAACATGCGCGAGTTGTGGTCATTGGTGGAGGCGCCCTTGGAGCGGGTTTACTTTACTTTCTTGCGAAAGAGGGTTGGGACGATATTGTTTTAATAGAAAAGGGCGAGCTAACTTCCGGGTCAACGTGGCATGCCGCCGGCCTGATTCCTCATTTTATTGGTGGGCTCAGTATGGCAAAGCTCCATCAGGAAGGGCCCGCACTTTATAAATCGCTTGAAGCGGAGACGGGCCAGGCGACAGGCTGGCATGGGTGTGGTGCGATACGGCTCGCGCTTAATGACGCAGAGGTTGATTGGTTTCATTATGTTAAGGGCATTCTTGATGCTGTGGGTAGTGAGTGTCATTTAATCAGCCCCAGTGAAATTCGAGAACTCCATCCGTTACTGATGGTTGATGACGTCAAGATGGGTTTTTACACGCCGAACGATGGCCATACGGATCCTGCCAGTGCAACCAACGCGATGGCGATGGGTGCCCGACAAGGTGGTGCCACCATTTATCGGCACACTCGAGTGACCGGCACTCGTCTTCTTGAGACCGGTGAGTGGGAAGTGACGACCGATAAAGGTTCAATCACCTGCGAGCATGTCGTAAACGCCGCGGGAAGCTTTGCTAAGCAAATAGGGGAGTGGGTGGGCCTCGATCTTCCGATTGTAAATATGGAGCACCACTACCTCGTCACTGATAATCTTCCCGAGGTTGAAGCACTTGATCGCGAACCGCCCGTGGTTAGAGACCCATTAGCATCTTGTTACTACCGGCAAGAACAGCAAGGCATACTAATCGGCCCTTACGAGAGAGCGAATGCGCAGACATGGGGTCTCGATGGTATCGATTGGAGCTTCGATATGGAGCTTTTGACTCCGGCACTGGATCGTCTTGAGGTGAGTCTTGAGCACGCCGCAGAGCGTATTCCCTGTTGGACGAATGCCGGCATCAAAAGGGTTGTGAATGGCCCCATAACCCATACGCCTGACGGCGGATTTTTGTTGGGCCCCGCTGAAGGCCTACCTAATTACTGGCTTTGCTGCGGTGCTTCAATTGGCATTACCCAAGGACCCGGCTGCGGAAAGTTTTTAGCGCAGTGGATGACACATGGCCAGACAGAGATTAACGTTCGGGACATGGACCCGCGCCGTTTTGGGAAATGGGCGAGCGGCGATTACGCGATTGCAAAATCTGTTGATGAGTATGAACAGATGTATCAGCCTCATTTGCCGGGTGAGTTTCGTGAGGCGGGCCGGCCCACTCGCGTCACACCACTTTATGAACCGCTCAAGGAAGCTGGCGCACTGTATGGCGATAGTTTCGGCTGGGAGCGTGCAAGGTGGTATGCTGCCAAAAACGAAAAAGAGAACTACAGTTTTCGTCGTAACAACAGCTTCACCGCGGTCGCTGAAGAGTGCAAGGCTGTGCGAGAAAGAGTGGGCCTGACGGATCTCACGAGTTTTTCTAAATATGAGGTTTCGGGAAAAGGTGCCCAGGGTTTTCTTGAGCGTCTGTGCGCGAATCGAGTTCCGATAAAAGCAGGTGGGATCGTCCTTTCCCAAATGTTGACTGAAAAGGGCGGGATTGAAAGCGAAGCCACGATAGCCTGTCTCGCTGAGAATCACTATTATCTTTTATCTGCGGCAGTCGCGGAGCTTCATGATTTTGATTGGCTTGTGCAGCATATTAAAAAGGGTGAGGATGTTTCCGTAAACAACGTTACAGAAGATTTTGGCGTGCTCTTGTTAACGGGCCCGATATCAAGAGATGTGCTTTCAACCCTTACTAAAGCAGATCTGACGAATGGGTCTGGCTTCACCTGGATGCGAGCCAAAGAAATCAGCGTGTCGGGTATTCCTGTTCGAGCGCTTCGAGTCTCGTATGTTGGCGAGCTTGGTTGGGAGTTACATTGTCCGATGCCAAGATTAGCTGAACTTCACGACGCACTTATGCAAGCAGGAGGGCCACACGGTATTTGCCGCTTTGGGACTTATGCAATGAATTCGTTGCGTATGGAAAAAGCCTATAAAGGGTGGGGTTCCGAACTTACGACTGAGATTTCGCTCGTTGAGTCGGACATGCTTCGGTTCGCCCGCAAAACGGGTGGCTATATCGGCGCGGATGTTGTGGAGTCGAAAAAGCGCAATGGCGTACCGATTCATTTAGTGTATTGTGAAGTCGACACTGTTGATGCTGACCCCATGGGTAATGAGCCAGTCCTCGATGGAGACAAAATAATTGGCATTACGACTAGTGGTGCTTACGGTCATTATGTCAAGAAGAGTCTGGCGTTCGCATATGTTGATTCTGGATATGACAAAGCAGGTACTATTTTTGAGATACAAATTTTGGGTGAAAAAATAAGTGCAAAAGTGCTCGGTGAAGCAGTATGGGATCCTGACAATAAGCGTTTAAAAGGGTAGCGCACTCTAATTGCTTGATGAGCGTCTAAAACAACATACACAGCCGTAGCGCATCGTAGATAGATGCATGAATATTTCGGCTTGTGATGGCATCACCTATTCGGAACAGCTGATACGTCCCGTCTGGATTGCTTTTGATGGCTTGAGGCTGCCCGCCCAGCAGGGCAGACTGATCCACTTCCCCCAGATTAGTTGAGTCTTTTTTAAGATCAAAATAGAGCTCGTCCGCAGGCAATGTTCCATTGTCGGCGATGATCTGATCAAATCGTCGTTCAGTACTGGTATTTGTATATTCGTTAAAGATTGTCGCTGAGAAACCATTATCCTCTCGGCTGATTCCAA
>SHBR01000027.1 GCA_004212795.1 Candidatus Thioglobus sp. | reverse complement strand
AGATCGGTTCTTGAGCGCCGAATCAGGTGCCGCGGTGAAGCACCAGTTAACTTTTGGATCGGTATACGTGACGCCATATCCGATTGGGGTTTGAATCCAGAATTTTTTATCACTCGATCCCGCCTCTACTAGGGCGACTGAATATTTACCTGACGCGCTGAGTTTATCGGCGAGGACGCATCCTGCAGATCCCGCTCCGACAATGATGAAATCAAATTCAACAGGCATAGTAAGTTGACGCTATTGCGAGATGAAAATGGAGGTAAATATAAAGTTGGTCAGTTGAGTTAAATGGCTAACAGACTTGGTTCTGTAACAAGAATATAAACGTAGATTAGATCAAAAGTGAAAAGAACTTAAATGTGGAAGAAATCAGGTTAATGCGATATTCTTGATCCCAAGAATTAGATTGGAGAAAAAATATGCCGCATTACATGTATCAGGCTTCATATTCCCCCGAGGCCATTAAAACATTGGTGAATAACCCGCAAGATCGAACGGGCGCTGCTAAAGCGGCCATAGAGGCTAATGGCGGAACGATGGTGGGCGCTTGGATGGCCTTCGGGAGTGATGATTTGCTCGTTATTGCAGATATGCCTGACGACGCCTCAATGGCGGGCGTTGCTTTTGCTGTATCCGCAGCCGGCGCAATCGTCAATGGTAGGACCACAAAATTGCTTGAGATGCCAACTGCTGTTGAAGGCATGACTAAAGCCAAAGCGGTCTTGGATGCCTACCGTCCACCCAGTTAAAAAAAGTCGACCCGATTGACTCAAAAGTAAAACCCGAGCATCGAGGCTCGGGTTTTTCGTGAGGTCCTTAGGACAGTGCTAAAAAAAGAGGAAAAATTAATTATTCACGAGGTCGATATCAAATTTACTCGAAGTGGATCAACGGGCAACACAGAAAAAATGCCGATCACTTGGCCGGTTACAATCGCGCCTCCATTTATGCAGCTTTTGATTTAGCTCTAACTCACAAACCTCATATGTATTTTGCCAGCGATTTTGATTATTCCCTGCCAGAGTCTCTGATCGCTCAAGAGCCTCCGGCGAATCGAGGTGATAGCCGGTTGCTGATCGTGCCGCCCGCCGACGGCGCGTTGATTGATGCCGGTTTTGAGGATTTAGGCTCTAGATTGCGTCAGGGTGATTTACTGGTTGTTAATGACACCAAGGTGTTGCCGGCCCGGCTTTTTGGGCATAAAGCTGAAACTGGCGGGAAATTTGAATTAATGCTTGAGCGCATTCTTTCCTCATCACGAGCGCTCGTTCAATTAAAAACGAGTAAGACCCCTCCGGCGGGGACTCGTCTTAAAACTGAAAATGGATCGGATCTGGAAATTATTGGTCGGGAGAATACATTTTTTATTATTGAATGTTTGTCCGGCGAATCTTTTGTCGCCCTACTCGAGCGCGAAGGTGTCGTTCCGATCCCACCCTATATAAAACGTGATGTCGTAGAGACGGATACAGACCGATATCAAACCGTTTACGCGTCGGATAGTGGGGCGGTTGCCGCTCCCACGGCGGGACTTCACTTTTCTGCTCGTCATCTGGACGCACTTCAAGCAAAAGGGGTAGAGCTTGCACGGGTTACGCTTCATGTCGGGGCAGGCACATTTCAACCGCTTAAGTCCGAGTCGTTAAATGATCATATGATGCATTCGGAATTTTTCAATGTTGGGAGCGAAGTGGTAGATGCGGTTCGCAGAACGCGTTGTCGGGGCGGTCGAGTGGTTGCGGTGGGAACAACGGTCGTCAGATCCCTGGAAGCAGCGGCATGGCAAGGTGACCTGAAAGAGACAAACGAGCAGACCCATCTTTTTATTCAGCCAGGATTTCGTTTCAGGGTGATTGATATGTTAATTACTAATTTTCATCTGCCACGCTCGACATTGCTGGTTTTAGTCAGCGCTTTCGCTGGCATGGAGCGGATTCGTCAAACCTATCAGCACGCCATAGCGAATCAGTATCGTTTTTTTAGCTACGGTGATGCCATGTTACTTGAGGCTCGCCAGTAGATATGAAGTTAAAGATTGCTGCGACCGACGGCAATGCCCGCCAGGGTGTTATCGAGTTTGATCGCGGAAAGATCGATACGCCTGCTTTTATGCCAGTGGGAACCTTGGGATCGGTTCGATCGGTGGGTCCGGATGAGGTGCGCGAGACCGGCTCACAAATTGTTCTTGGGAACACGTTTCACTTAATGCTTCGTCCGGGAACGGAGGTCATAAACGCCCATGGCACGCTTCATGACTTCATGGGTTGGCCAGGCCCCATTCTCACTGATTCAGGCGGTTTTCAAGTGTGGAGTCTGGCGAAGAAGAAAAATATCAGTGAGCGAGGAGTAAAGTTTCAATCTCCTGTGGATGGAGCACCGATCTTTCTTGATCCTGAGTCATCGATTGCGGTTCAAAAAGCACTGGGTTCGGATATTGTGATGTGCTTTGACGAATGCACGCCTTATCCAGCAACTCGAAGAGAGGCGGCGGACTCTATGCAACTGTCGATGCGTTGGGCGCAGCGATGCCGCGATTCGGCACTCGGACCCGAACAGGTCTTATTCGGGATCGCTCAAGGGGGCATGTATGAAGACTTGCGACTCGAATCACTCGAAAGTCTAGAACGAATAGGCTTTGATGGATACGCGCTTGGCGGGTTATCTGTCGGAGAGCCCAAGGAGGACATGAATCGCGTTCTGGAGTTGGTCGCTCACAAGATGCCAGTAGATAAGCCCAGATATCTCATGGGCGTTGGAAAGCCTGAGGATTTGATTTTCGGGGTCGGGGCGGGTATTGATATGTTTGATTGCGTACTACCGACCCGGAATGCGAGAAATGGATGGTTGTATACCCGCTCGGGTATTGTTCGGTTAAAAAATGCGGTGAATCGATTAGATAGCGCGGCGGTTGACCCGACTTGTGACTGCGCGGCCTGTCAAAAATTTAGTCGTTCTTATCTTCGACATCTGCATGTCACGGGGGAATTATTAGGTCCTCGGCTTTGTACGATACATAATTTGACGTTTTTTCAAAATCTGATGGCCGATATTCGAAAAGCAGTGTCGGCGGGACGATTTCAGGAATTTGCTCAGGAGTTTTTGAGGAATTTTCGTGGACAGAGTTCCAATAGCGTATAATTTGGCGCCTTTCAGGGCCTTAAAACGAGGAAGTTAAATGAATTTTTTCATCTCTGACGCTTGGGCACAGGGAGCTGACGCCGGCGGTAGCCTGTTCAGCCTGTTGCCGCTGGTCGTCATCTTTGTGCTTTTTTATTTTCTGTTGATCCGACCCCAGCAAAAGCGCGCCAAGCAACACAAGGAAATGGTTGCGGCACTTAAAAAGGGCGAGGAGATCGTGACGAATGGTGGACTGCTGGGAAAGGTCACTGAAGTCAGTGATAATTTTGTGACCGTTGAGGTCTCAAGTGGCCTGAATGTTCGTATTCAGCGGCAGTCGATTTCCCAAGTGATGCCTAAAGGCACCTACTAAAAAGATGCGCAACCATACGCCCTGGTGGAAATGGCTAATTATTGCGGCAGTCATTTTGCCGGGAGCCTTTTATGCTTTGCCGAATCTTTTCGGGGATGATCCGGGTATTCAATTACGAGGGGCTCGAGGAACCACGCTCGAGACTTCTCAGCTGGCTACGGTACAGCGGGTTCTCGACGAATCAAAGATAGGTTACAACTCGCTCCGGCTGGATGATCAGGGAATCCGGATTCGATTTCCGGATACCGATTCACAACTTCAGGCAAGAGATGAGCTGGAGATCCGACTTCCAACAGGCTACACCATTGCCCTGACATTAATGCCCGCGGCGCCAGACTGGCTGTCCAACGTTGGCGCATTGCCAATGTATTTAGGGCTTGATCTTCGGGGTGGTGTTCATTTTCTCCTCGATGTGGACATGGAGTCTGCTCAACGACGAGCGGAAGATCGCTATATTGCAGATCTGCGATCAACGCTTCGAGAGGCCAAGATTCGGTATCGGGACGTGGGTCGAAATGTGTCGGGGGATCTTTTTGTTTCGTTGCGGGATACGGGCAATACTGAAGATGCGCGAGCAGTTATCGAGAAAGAACTTCCCGGATTACTCCTAAGTGACGGACAGGGTACTGAAGGTGCGGATATAAAGCTGTCTCTGGCGCAAACGGAAATCGATGCGCTTTCTGAGTTTGCGCTCGAACAGAATATGACGGCGCTCCGAAACCGCATCGATGAGCTTGGTGTGGCCGAACCCGTGGTTCAACGCCAGGGCGATCGACGAATTGTTGTACAGCTGCCGGGCGTCCAGGATACAGCGCGTGCCAAGCGTATCCTGGGAAGGACAGCGACTCTTGAGATGATGATGGTCGATGAGGAACACAGCCTCGATGCTGCGTTAGGCGGGAAAGTGCCGCCGGGATCAAGGATTTATCGTTTTCGTGACGGCCGGCCAATTTTGATTGAGAAAAGGGTAATTTACTCCGGCGATAATATTGTTGATGCAGCCGCAAGCATAGACACCCAGAGCGGTGGCCCAATTGTCAGCATTACGCTCGATGCGATCGGAGCGCGCACTAATCAGAAAATTACGGGCAAGAATATTGGCAAACGAATGGCCGTGCTCTATATCGAGAATCGCTCAGTCATCCAAACTGATACTCAAGGAAGACCGGTTCGGGACGATCAAGGTCGGATTGTTCGAGACAAACAGCGCCTTGAAGAAGTAATTACGGCACCGGTTATTCGAGATCAACTGGGTAAGCGATTTCAGATCGAAGGACTAGATAGCGTGACCGAAGCCCGTGATCTAGCGTTGATGCTCCGCGCAGGGTCTCTCGCGGCGCCTGTTGACATCATCGAGGAGAGAACCGTAGGCCCTAGCCTCGGTCAGGCGAATATTAGTCAAGGGTTTCTTTCTGTAGTGGTGGGCTTCGTCCTCGTGCTCGTTTTTATGATTTTTTATTATCGCGTGTTTGGCTTGGTTGCAAATATTGCGCTTGCCTTAAACCTGGTAATGATTGTCGCGGTGCTGTCTTTGTTGCAGGCGACCCTGACCCTTCCGGGTGTTGCGGGAATCGTTTTAACGGTTGGTATGGCGGTTGATGCAAACGTGCTTATTTTTGAGCGCATTCGAGAGGAAATCCGAAACGGGAGCACGCCCCAAGCCAGTATCTATTCGGGCTACGAGCGAGCGTTATGGACTATTGTAGATGCGAACGTAACCACATTGATTGCCGCAATCGTTTTATTTAATTTTGGTACGGGACCGATAAAAGGGTTTGCTGTGACACTGAGCATTGGGATTCTGACATCGATGTTTACCGCCATTGTTCTGAGTCGCGCCGTAATTAACTTTTTCTATGGTGGAAAGCGCGTTAAAACGCTTTCGATCTAGCGGGATAGCCATGCAGTTTTTCAAAAACGTTACGACCATCGACTTTCTGGGTCGCCAAAAGAGTGCATTTGTATTTTCGATTGTATTAATCGTTTGCAGTATTGCCTCGCTTGGCGTCCGAGGATTGAATTTAGGAATCGACTTTACGGGCGGCACACTCGTCGAATTAGCCTACGAACGCTCGGTCAATCCGAGTGATATTCGAACAACGCTCGGTAATGCGGGCATCGAAGATGGCGTGGTGCAGTATTTTGGCACCTCAAAAGATATCTTGATCCGTTTGCCCGTCGATCCTGCGCAAGCGACTGCCGAGCAAAGCAGTACGGTGGTCAGTGCGCTTCGCGATGAGATTGGGGAGCAGTTAGCAGAGAGTCCGGAGGGGGGATTGCAGCAATGTGTGTCTCCTGCGGGAGAAGTGAGCGACTGCCACATTCAGATGCGGCGTGTGGAGTTTGTTGGACCCCAGGTTGGCGGAGAACTGACTGAAAAAGGCGGTCTCGCGATGCTCTATGCGTTGATTGGAATTTTGATCTACGTTGCGATTCGATTCGAGTGGCGATTCGCGGTGGGGTCAGTTGTCGCCTTGGTTCACGATGTATTAATCACGCTAGGCATCTTTTCTTTTCTGGCGATTGAATTCTCCCTCCCGGTACTTGCCGCTATATTGGCAGTGATTGGATATTCGCTGAACGACACGATTGTTGTTTTCGACAGAATTCGCGAAAATTTTAGAAAGATGCGAAAAGGTCAGTCTGTTGATATCATGAATCGGTCAATCAATCAGACGCTGCCACGAACAATACTGACATCCCTTACCACGCTATTGGTTGTTGTTACGCTAATCATTGCCGGTGGCGAAATCATTAAGGGATTCGCAATCGCGTTATTAATTGGTGTTATTGTCGGAACTTATTCATCAATTTTCGTCGCGAGCCCAACGGTCCTTTTTCTGGGTATCTCAAGAGAGGATATGCTCCCCGTCCCGAAGGAGGGCGCTGAGGGCGACCCGACTCCCTGAGTCCTCACATGATCTGGAGATTCGGTCATCCGTTGCCCAGCGTGCACTAACGACGATACCCGTGTAATCGATTCGCGCCTTGGCGACGCTGGGGCAACGGTTCGTCGGCGCCGAGAGTGTCTCAGGTGCAGCCATCGCTTCACGACATTTGAGCGATTTGAACGCGAACAACCGCGAGTGATTAAGAGCGATGGGCGTCGTGAGCCTTGGGATGAAGAAAAGCTTCGTCGCGGCCTTCTCCGAGCGCTTGAGAAACGACCCGTGGGTTTAGATCAAGTCGAAGCTCTGATTAACGATGTGAGTCGGGAAATTCAGTTGCGAGGCGAACCTGAAATCAGATCCGCTGTCATCGGTGAAGTCGTGATGAGTCTTTTACCATCGATTGATGAGATTGCCTATGTGCGCTACGCATCAGTTTATAGAAGCTTTGAAGATGTTGCTGCCTTTAGTAAAGAAGTCGACAGGCTGCGAAAAAGCCGAAGGGCGGCGCCAGACGTGACCCAATTATCTTTGTTGTCTGAAACTAGCGATCGTTCAAAAAAATGATCACAACCCCGTTATCTGAGCAGGATACAACTCTACTGGACCGTGCGGTTGCACTTGCACAGAAAGGTCTATTCACAACCAAGCCTAATCCGCGAGTGGGGTGTGTTATCGCAAGGAAAAATAAGATTATTGGTGAGGGGTGGCACGTTAGAGCCGGACAGGATCACGCGGAGATCGCTGCTTTAACTGCGGCAAACCATGACGTCCGTGGCGCGGACGTATTCGTGAGTCTTGAGCCGTGCTCGCACCATGGAAAGACAGGACCGTGCGCCTCAGCTCTTATTGATGCCGGGGTCGCCCGAGTTGTGATCTCAATGCTTGACCCCAATCCTGAAGTATCCGGTCGGGGTGTCGAGATGCTTCGTCAGGCTGGAATTGAAGTGCTGATTTCGGACAATCCAGATCAAGCCAGAATGATTAACTCTGGTTTTTGTTTGAGGATGGAAAAGGGTCGACCATTGGTTCGATTGAAGATCGCCGCGACACTTGATGGCAGGACCGCAGCGTCTGATGGGAGTAGCCAATGGATCACAGGCGATAGTGCCCGCAAAGACGTACATACCCTTCGCGCGATGAGTTGTGCGCTGATAACCGGTATCGGCACTATCAGAGCAGATAATCCCCGGTTAAATGCAAGAGTGGATAGCGATGTGGAGCAGCCGTTAAGAGTTGTTGTGGAAGGTCATCACGTGGTTCCACCAGATGCGGCTATCTTTAACGAAGCGGGCCGAGTGCTGCTTGTCGGGCCCCGATCGCTGCCAAGCCGGAAAGGAGTGCCGTCGGGCGCAGAATACTTAAGCTTTGACTCCAATCATGGAAAGGTTGATCTAGAGCAGCTCATCAAGAGCTTAGCAGGTCAAGGTTGCAACGAAGTGCTTGTTGAGGCCGGGCCGACGTTAGCCGGTGCGTTTCTAAGCGCCGGTTTAGTTGATGAAATATGGATTTATCAGTCTCCCGATATAATCGGGGAAGCGGGAAGGGGCATGTTTGTGATGCCCGGTATCAAATCAATTCAAGAAAAAATGAGTTTTCAGTTGATTGATAGCCGTCCCGTGGGAGGCGATGTTAGGTCTATTTATCTACCGCAAGAAAAGGGGCTTTAGTGTTTACGGGTATCGTTCAGGATGTTGGTGAGATCGCCTCGATAATCCCCAGGGAGGGCGATGTCGCCATCGAGGTCACCTTGAGGGAGATTGATGGTAGCGCCATTCGCATCGGAGATAGCGTTTCGGTTGCCGGGGCATGCCTTACCGTAGTTAATTTTCGGGAAGATAGGTTATTTTTTGACGTCTCGAGAGAGACTTTGGGCCGCACGCTAATGGGCCAATGGCGTCCTGGAATAAAGGTAAACGTCGAGCTCGCAATGAGCGGTTCAGATCGCTTTGGAGGGCATATGGTAAGCGGTCACATAGATGGCAAAGGGCGTCTGGTGAGTCGTTATGAGTCGGCCCGGTCGACGCGTATGGTGTTTGAGGGCGAAAAGGAAATCGCCCCCTTTGTTGCCGAGAAAGGGTCAATAACAATTGATGGCGTAAGTTTGACTGTGAACAGTGTCTCTGATGAACCCGCCTCTGTGCGCTTTGAGGTTAATCTTGTTCCGCACACTTTGTCGGTCACTACCCTTGGCAATCTGGATACCGATGATAGGGTTCACCTTGAGGTGGATCTCATTGCGCGCTATCTACACCGAATGATGAATGTCCAATAGCTTCCAGATTGCTACTTTTAACACCGCATAAAGATAAGACTCGTATGTTCGACAATGGACCGATATGACAAAACTTGAAACACTCCAAGGCATAAGCCCTATCGAGGACATTCTTGACGAGTATCGGGCAGGACGGATGGTGATCCTCGTTGACGATGAGGATCGGGAAAATGAGGGAGATCTGATAATCGGAGCCGGGTTCGTTACTGCTGAACATATTAATTTCATGGCTGCCAAGGGGAGGGGGCTCATTTGCCTGACCCTGACCGAGGATCGTTGCCGCCATCTTCGTTTACCCCTAATGGTCAATCATAATAATGCCCGTTACTCTACAAATTTTACGGTATCCATTGAGGCTGCGGATGGGGTAACCACCGGTATTTCGGCGGCTGATCGAGCGCATACTATCCGGACCGCCGTCAGCGAAGGGTCAACCGGGGATGATATCGTGAGTCCGGGGCATGTGTTTCCGATAATGGCCCAACCTGGCGGGGTGTTGACCCGCGCTGGCCACACCGAAGCGGGGGTTGACCTGGCTCGGTTAGCAGACATTGAGCCTGCGAGCGTGATTTGTGAAATTCTAAACGCAGACGGGACAATGGCGCGGTTACCAGATTTGCTGGAATTCAGTGCGGAATATGGGCTTAAGCTTGGAACGATCGCAGACTTGATTCGCTATCGCATGCAGGCTGAGCCGACGGTGTGGCGGATATCAGAGCACGTCTTGAAAACCCGCCATGGTGATTTTAGAGCTGTAATTTATGAAGATGGTGAACTCAAGCAGGTTCATATGGCGCTCGTTCATGGCAGTATTCAGCGGCACGTGCCGACTTTGGTCCGTGTTCAGACTCATCGAGGGGTGTCCGACATGTTGTCAGAGTCGCTTGATACCTATAGTTGGAGCGTCGATTCAGCACTGGCGCGTATCGCAGGCGAGGACTCGGGAATTCTGGTTCTCCTCACGTACTCAGAAAATGCAGCGCAATTAGACTGTCGTTTGCGCGGTGAAGTAACCGACGACGGCCATCAGCGTGAGCTTCGGATGCTTGGCGCAGGGAGTCAGATATTGTCTGATTTGGGTGCCGGGAAGGTGCGTGTTCTGGGAACACCTCTTAAAACTCACGCACTTTCCGGATTTGATCTCGAAGTGCTCGAGTATCTGTCGGGCCCCGGGGACTAGAAGAATGTCAGGTAGCAGGCACATCGCTCGTCGGGGGGCGGCACAGGCACTTTATCAATGGTTGGTTACCGGGCAACCACCTGGAGAGATTGAGCCTAGTTTTATCAGTGACGACGAGATGTTGGGGTTCGATGTGGACTACTTCCGTCATCTGATAAAGAATATTCCCACCTATCAGGATAGTATCGAGGAAAAATTAACAGAGATCCTTGATCGACCGCTTTCGAAATTGGATCCGGTGGAACGCGCTATTCTGTTAATCGGGGCTTATGAGGTTCTGTTTCGACCAGATATTCCTAATAAAGTCGCAATCCATGAGGCAATCGAGGTCGCGCATACCTTCGGCGCTGAAGAAAGTTATCGCTATGTGAATGGCGTGCTGGACCGACTCAGTGTTAAACAAACGGCCTAAATAAAGCGCTTAAATAATGCGCGAATTCGAAGTTATTAGCCGGTTTTTTGATAGACCCTCTGCGAATAGCTCCTGGATTCGCAAGGGAATAGGCGATGATGGTGCAGTTTTAACCCCGTCACCAGGCTTTGATACGGTCGTCGTGACGGATACCTCAGTGAGCGGCGTCCACTTTACCGATGAACAAGCCCCTGATTCAGTTGGCTATCGTTCGTTGGCTGTGAACCTAAGTGACATTGCGGCTATGGGAGCGGAACCCAAGTGGGTGACACTGAATCTCACGCTCGAACGATCGGAGCCTGCCTGGTTAGAAGAGTTCGCCAAAGGATTTTTTAGACTAGCTGATGCCTCAAATTTGACGCTGGTCGGGGGTGACACCACAAAAGGGCCGCTATGTATAACGGCAACAGTCGGTGGTGAGGTTCAGTCGGGCCAAGGTCTTTACCGTTCTGGAGCTCAAGTGGGTGATTTAATTGTTGTGAGCGGGCATCTTGGAGGAGCAGCCGCTGCCTTGGCGTCAGGTCGGACATCGGTTGAAGATTCTCTTGGACATGCTTTTCGTTACCCTGTCCCTCGTCTAAATCTTGGAAAGTCGCTTTGCGGAATTGCCAATAGCGCAATTGACATATCAGATGGCCTTCTACCCGATTTACAGCACATTCTGAGAGAGAGTGGGGGGCTCGGCGCTTTGATCGAAGCCGATAACATTCCACTGTTTGACGAAGCGTGTCGCGCGTTCGGAAGTGAAAGAGCAATCGAGCTCGCACTCACAGGCGGTGATGACTATGAGTTGTGCTTCACGATGGCGCCTTCCAATCTAAAAATCGTTTTGGATCTTGAACGGGCATGCGACGTCCGGCTCACTTCGATTGGGGTTGTCAAAGAGTCCGCGGGTCTTGAGATATCAGGCTTTAAAACCGGCGCCTTGCCACCCACCGGTTATGAACACACTTGGTAATCGAATGATCATTAAAAATAGCGTGAAGAATCGACTTATTATATTTTTGGCTCAGGGTTTAGGAGCCGGACGTATCCCGGTTGCACCGGGTACGTTTGGTACCCTAGTGGGTCTGCCGATCGTTTGGATACTTTGGAATTTCAATCCCCTGATATATGTTGCAATAACTGGGTTATTGATTGCTTTTTCGATCTGGATAGCGGGACGGGCGGCGAGCTTTCAAGGGACGCATGATGATCCCAAAATAGTTATAGACGAAATCGCCGGTATTGTGGTCGCGCTAGCATGGGTGCCGCCTTCTGCTATTGCCCTAGCGGCAGGTTTCATATTGTTCCGATTGCTAGATATTATTAAACCGCCGCCAATCAATTGGATTGATCGGCGGGTTAAGGGGGGTTTGGGAATTGTGCTTGATGATCTAATTGCAGGCCTTGGCGCTAATCTTGTTTTGCAAATTGCACTCCGATCATGGTAGTACAAATTGCAATGGAGGCTTAGTGGCGCTCACTGCATCAAATGATCAAGTTTTCCGGAGACGTCTTTCCATTCGTCCGCATCGGCAGGCGCCTCTTTCATTTCTGTAATGACTGGCCACTTTTGCGACAATTCGGCGTTAAGCTTAAGAAAATCCTGTTGATCTTCCGGGAGGTCTTCTTCAGCATAAATTGCATTCACTGGGCATTCGGGCTCGCAAAGACTGCAGTCAATGCATTCTTCAGGATCAATGACCAGAAAATTAGGACCTTCATGAAAGCAGTCAACAGGACACACTTCTACGCAATCTGTGTACTTGCATCGGATGCACGAATCGCCGATAACGTAAGTCATAGTAGTTCTCCAAATAACAGTATGGATTGAGTTGCAGGGTAATAACGGGATTTTAAAGTGAGTCAGCTGGCCGGTAAATGCTAACCCGCGCTTGTTCGATGCACAATTTTCCTTAGCTCCTCTAGGATCAGTGGATTTCCAGCAACGACGTTGCCTTGAGCAATAAAGTCTTGTCCGCCTGAGACCTCGGCAATTAAGCCGCCGGCTTCGCGAATCAGGAGGGCGCCAGCGGCAATATCCCAGGGTTTTAGTCCAAATTCCCAGAACCCATCCAGGCGGCCTGCAGCGACGTATGCGAGGTCGAGTGCTGCTGCCCCCGCTCGCCTAATTCCTGCGGTCTTGGGGAGTAAATACTCGAAACTGCGAAGCCAGGGAGTTAGGTTGTCCATTTCGCGGACAGGAAACCCGGTTCCTAATAGTGCGGGAGCAAGTTGACGAGTTTTGCTTACCCGAATTTTTTTGCCATTTAATTGCGCGCCATCACCGCGACTCGCGGTAAACATTTCGTCTCGTACCGGGTCATAAACAACCCCATGATGAACTGCATCATCCTTCATGACGGCAACGGAAATACAGAATACAGGGAACCCGTGTAGAAAGTTAGTCGTTCCGTCCAATGGGTCAATAACCCATGTGTACTCGCCACCTTCCTTTATGCCACTCTCTTCAGCCAGGATGCCATGATCCGGATAGGCGCGGGTTAGCACCTCTAGAATTGCGCGCTCCGCCTCAATGTCTGCTTGACTTACAAAATCATTACGGCCTTTCGAAGTGATATCCAAACGATCGAGTTGGTTGTAGTACATTAGGATGACTCGCGCACCTTCTCGAACAGATCGGACGGCGGTATAAAGCATTGGATGCATTTTTGTATCTTGCGGTAAGGGTGCGTTTCAACGTCTGAGCAACGGCTGTTATCGGTAGCGGCAGCTGAGACGAAGTGATCTTGATTTAGTTTTACGACTCCGGATTCTATAGTAGGTCTTGGATTTATGCCTCTTTCAAAACATTCTGAACATTTAGGTCAGTCTCTAAGCGGAATTAAAATTGTGATGGTGGGAACGACCCATCCAGGAAATATTGGAGCCGCTGCGCGCATAATGGCGAATATGGGCCTTTCACGTCTCCGATTGGTCTCGCCGCGCGTTTTTCCGCATGAAGATGCAACTGCGCGAGCAGCCGGAGCCGATCACGTCTTACAAAACGCGGATTTATTTGGTGATTTAACGACAGCGGTACGCGATTGCGTGTTAGTGATTGGCGCGACTGCGCGACGAAGGTCGATTTCATTCACGCCTTTCGATAGCGCTTCCGCTGCTCACGAACTAGCACAAAATCTTGGTGCGGGCCCTGTTGCATTAGTGTTTGGGCCAGAGGCTTCCGGATTATCAAACGAGCATTTGGACTTATGTCATGGGCATTTGCGGATTGATGTAGACGAGCAATTTCAATCTCTTAATGTCGCAACCGCGGTTTCTATCATGGCTTATGAGTGTCGCAAAGCGTGTCTCGTCGCTAATGACGGACCGGCGATTGAGACTGAAACAGCATTAAAACCAAACACGATGGGCGAGTTCGATGGCTTAATGCAACACCTCGAAAAAGTAATGGATCGGACAGGATTTACGAATGGCCCACGCGTCAAACTCGCCCGCAAACTCCGCCGTGTTTTGTTGCAAGGGGTATCAACCTCCGAAGAGGTTAATATTCTACGGGGATTCCTCACATCGGTTGAGCATCTAGGCCAGACAAGGTCGCCTGAAGAGTGAATCATTGGCTGTGTTTAGCCATGGTAAAATAGCGGCCTATTCAAGAAAAAGTTGGCCGTGCATTTAGGAGGCAATGATGGCAATAACGTTAACCGAACCCGCTGCATCCCGGGTGTTATCGCAGCTCAGTTCACGCGGAAAGGGAGAAGGGTTACGGCTCGGCATCAAAACAATGGGCTGTTCGGGGCTTGCGTATGTCGTGGATTTCGCTGATGACGCTGGAGACAATGATGAGATTTTCACCAGTCACGGGGTTAAGGTGTTCGTCGATCGTGAGACGATGCCGTTTGTCGACGGCACGGAAATTGATTTTGCCTCCGATGGTTTTTCGACCGCCTTCCAATTTAAAAACCCTAACGCGGTGGATGAGTGCGGCTGCGGCGAGAGCTTTACAGTCAAGTCTTGATCGGTGCGCTGTAATACGCCTCTAGCGTCGCAACATTTAAACGCTGCTTTCGGCGCGGTCGATGTTAACCGTCAGGATCGTGTGGCGGTAGTCACGCTGGGTTGCAAGATTAATACGCTTGAATCGGCCACTATGGCGCAGTCTCTCGTTGACGATCATTGGCAGTTAGTAGATTCTACTGAATCCGCAGATCTTTACTTAATCAATTCTTGTACGGTGACTGCCGAAGCGGATCGTCAAACCCGACAGGCAGTCCGACGGGTGCTTCGGAAAAATCCGAATGCGAAGGTAGTGTTGACTGGTTGCTACGCCCAGAATGAACCGGAAGAGTGTGCGGCGTTGCCAGGCGTGTCTATTGTTTTGGGAAACGATCAAAAGTCGATTATCGCTCCTTTTGTTCGCGGTCTAAAATCAAATTCTAATGATCCCAGTCCGGTTTACGTTGACCGTTTGACGGGACTACCGGCGACGTTGTTAAGGGGTTTTGAAGGCCAAACTCGGGCGTTTGTCCAGGTCCAACAGGGTTGTGATCAGGGCTGCACATTTTGCGTGATCCACCGCGCACGGGGTAGAAGCGTATCGTTGAATGAGGATGCTATCCTTAATCAGGTTAGAACATTCCTAGCGTCTGGAAGCTCTGAAATCGTGGTGTGTGGTGTTGACCTTGGAAGCTATCAATACTCGTCTTCAGACGACGAAGTCGATGGGTTAGGCCTCGTTTCGTTACTGAAGAAGATTTCCCGGTTGCCGGGTAAGTTTCGAATCCGGCTGAGCTCGATTGATCCCGCGCACCTGAATGATTCCCTCCTTGATTTAATGGCTTCGGACGAGCGTTTTTGCCCGTATCTTCATGTTTCCGTGCAAAGTGGCAGCACTCTGATTTTGAAGCGAATGAAAAGGCGATACGATCGGCAGTGGTTGCTTGACAGGTTATTCGCCGCTAGAGAACGTCTACCGGGGCTTGTTTTGGGGGCAGATATTATGGCGGGTTTCCCGACAGAGACGGAGGCAGACTTTGCCCAGTCTCTTTCGGTGATCAAAGATGCTGAGATCATTTATCCGCATGTGTTCCCGTTTTCCGCAAGACCGGGTACCCCCGCCGCTAAGATACCGCGCCAGGTTGCAATCCCGGAAAGACGACGTCGAGCGGCCGAGATGCGACTTGCAGGACAGACGGTTCGCAACCGAGCACTTGAGGGTATGGTAGGTTGCAAAGGACAGTTATTGATCGAGCGTCCTGTGGTGAGTGACAAGTCTGGGGCTTATCATGGTCGATTAGAGAATTATATGCCTGTGCAGGTAAAACGTCTCAAAGGTAGCTCGGGCGATATTGTTCCGATTCAGGTTGATTCGGTCGAATCAGACGTTCTCATTGCTCACATGTTGGGCAGCGAATAAAATCCTAATACATCTACTCATATTCGGGAACCTAAGGTTATGCCGAATTCAAGTCCCCTGCTCAAAAGATTGAGCAGTAGAAGTATCAATTTTTATAAACGGAGACCTTAAATGGCAATTGAACGAACGTTTTCTATTGTGAAACCGGACGCTGTGCGACGTGACTTGATTGGAAAAATTTACGACCGATTTGAAACAGGCGGGTTGCGCGTTATTGCCTCAAGAATGATCCAGTTGACCCGGTCTCAGGCACAAGATTTTTATGCGGTTCATCGGGAGCGCCCGTTTTATAACGATCTTGTTGACTATATGACGTCCGGGCCAGTGGTGGTGCAAGTTTTGGAAGGGGAAAGTGCAATCACTCGAAATCGCGAGATTATGGGCGCCACCAATCCTGCAGATGCGGCGCCTGGAACGATCCGCGCGGACTTTGCCGAGTCTGTTGAGGCTAATGCGGTGCATGGATCAGATGCGCCCGAAACTGCTCGAGAGGAGATTAGTTTCTTCTTTGAGGATAGTGATATTTGTCCGCGAGCAGACTAAGCAACCTCGATATTAGCTAAATCGTCATGGCACAAAAACTAAACCTGTTGGGGTTAGACCGGAACGCTCTTGAGAGGTATTTTTTATCGATTGGAGAGAAGGCGTTCCATGCTCGCCAGGTCATGAAATGGATTTATCAGCGCGGCGTTAATGATTTTAGTCAGATGACTGATCTGCGATTGGAGTTACGAAATTTGCTATCACAGCAAGCCGTAATTGAGTTACCCACGATCGCAAATAGTCAAATGTCGGATGATGGTACGAGAAAATGGTTAGTTAAATTGGCCGACGGCAACTGTGTCGAGACCGTATTTATTCCCGAAGAGGGTAGGGGTACCCTCTGCATATCGTCCCAGGTTGGATGCATGCTCACATGTAGTTTTTGCGCGACCGCCCGTCAAGGATTTAGCCGGAATTTGAATGCGAGTGAGATAATCGGCCAACTACTGATAGCGGATCAATTGCTGATGACGGCCGGACTGGGTCCACGGCCGGTCACAAATGTTGTCATGATGGGGATGGGAGAGCCACTTCTGAATTACGAGGAGGTTGTCAGCGCGCTACGCCTGATGCTTGATGATATGACATTTGGCCTCTCTCGGCGCCGGGTTACTCTGAGTACAGCAGGAGTTGTGCCGCGAATTGATAATCTGGCGATGGATTGCCCGGTGAGTCTCGCGATCTCCCTCCATGCAGTCACCGATGAATTGCGGGATCAGTTGGTACCCATTAATCGTAAGTATCCGATATCGCAATTGCTTGGCGCCTGTGAGCGATACCTCGAAAATGATACGCGACGACGTATTACCTTCGAGTATGTCATGCTTGATGGCGTTAATGACTCGGTTGAAGATGCAAGGCGACTGGCGGCACTTCTCAAGAACATTCCTTCAAAAATCAATCTGATTCCGTTTAATACGGTTCCAGGTATTACCTATAAAAGGTCCGGCACAAATGCCATCAATCGATTCAGATCGGAGTTAATGCGACAAGGATTGACGACGATTACTCGCCGCACTCGTGGCGCGGACATTGCGGCGGCGTGCGGCCAACTTGCTGGCGAAGTTCAGGACCGAACACATAGAAGCGCAAAATTGGCGGCTGCACAATGAGAGCGATCCTGGCGATGATTGGGGCGATGACCCTATTGAGTTGTCAGTCCCTGTTGGACTTTCAGACACCAGAACAGAAAAACCAGAAAGTCGAGATCTACACCCAGTTGGGCTTGGGATATATGAATCAAGATCGACTGGCGTCATCATTAGAGGCGTTGGAGGACGCTTTAAGAGCTGACCCTTTGAGTTCTCCAGCGAATTATGCAATGGCGCTTCTGAAGATCCGGCTAGGTGAATCAATGGATGCGCGATACCACTTTGATCGAGCGCTTCTTGCCGATCCAAGAAACGTGCCCGCGCGCAATGATTTTGGGACTTTTTTGTGTAAGAACGGAGATTTGAAGGAGGGAATTCAACAATTCGAATTGGCGATTGCAGACCCCTTCAATATGCAGGTTTATGTCAGTCAGTATGGACTCGGGAGTTGCTTGCTCGCGGCGGGGGATCCTCGAGAGGCAAGAGACTATTTCAGGATTGCCTTGACCGGACAACCCAACAATCGGGTCATTTTGTATCAATCGGCGGTCGCGAGTTTCGAACTGAGAGAGTTCCTTTCAGCGCGCGCTTTTTTGGAACGGCTATTCGCTACAGGATGGGAGTCGCCGGAAGGACTTCTACTTGCAGTTCAAACAGAAACCGAGCTTGGAGCAGACAATCTTGCGCTTGACTACGCGACGAGACTTAAAAGTAATTTTCCTTCGAGTGACGAATCTAAGTTTTTAATTACCTTGATCGGCGAGATATCAAATGGATAAAACCGATTCGATCGTTGCGACGACCCCGGGCGAAATCCTTCGCGGCGCTCGAGAATTACAAGGGTGGAGTATCGAATCGGTCGCCGAGGAGTTGAGACTTTTGCCTGATGTTGTAGAGGCGCTCGAAAATGATGATTACTCGCATACGGCGGGTTGGACTTATGCCGTTGGATATCTTCGCAACTATGCCCGATTGGCCGGGGTATCAATTGAGCAGGCGATTACCGATCGAAAAGAATTGCTTCCGCCTAAAGAGGATGGCCCGGGTACGATGACAGAACCGGTGCGGAACCGGATGCAACCAATCGCTATTCAATACCGTTGGGTTGCGACCGGCGCCGTATTGCTGTTGGTATTTGGTGGGCTTTATGCGGCTTATTTAAACCGGTCTACGGATGTTGAACGCTCTCGTGTTGATCTTGTAAAGCAGAGTCGCTCTGAAATCGCAGATCCCGAGCCGGTTTCAAAGGTTCAAGTTGTTTCGGATAGCACTACGGAGCAAGAGTCCGCACCTGCCCAGAATCCATCATCAAACCTAGCCGTGACGCTTGAGGATTCAGTGAGTCTTTCGTCTGGTTCCGATAGTACTGTTGATCCTCCTTCGATTGATACTGGTACGGAAACGGCGTTGTCACTTGATAATGTAAGTACGACGGCAGAAGTTTCAACGCCCGTTCGCGACCAGGTGAGTGGCGAGCGTGAAGACAAATCGCAGACGTTGAACGATTCTGATCAAAATAGTGCCGCTGAAAAATCTGAAACAAAAAACGCGACAGAGGTTGAGGTGTCCTTGAAAAAGAAAGAGGATGCTCAAAGTGCCACGGCCCAAAATAATCAAGCGCCGCCATCTGGTACCGTGGAGCAATCCGCAACTGCACAAACTCAACAACGGGCGACCTCAGCGTCGTCTAGCGATAGTGCAGAGTCTGATTCCCCTGTTTTTGCGACGGCGGAATCTTTTGTATCATCTTCTAGTGCAGCCGGTCTGTCTCAGCCGCTTTCGCCGGGTATGAGAGAGATTATGATCAAGGTTCGAGAAAGCACTCACGTTATGGTTTGGGATCGAGACGACAAAGTGTTGCTTCGTCGTTATATGGAATCTGGCAAGGTCGTCAGTTTGGTCGGTTTTCCTCCGTTTACGCTCCAGATCAGTTATCCCGAAGGCACGAGTATTATTTATGGCGGCCGAGAATTCGCGGTTCCGATTCCGAAAACCGGGATTAATGCAAGAATCCGGGTGGGGAAAAAATTGTAATGGCTTCAGGTAACGCGATCCAATCCATTCGGGGCATGAATGATCTGCTTCCGGATCAGATGTCAACCTGGCAGGGAGTTGAAGCTGCCCTGCGAAACGTTGCCCGGCTGTATGACTACAGCGAGATACGAACACCGATTCTCGAACGTACCGAGCTCTTTAAAAGGGCGATCGGCGAGCAAACTGATATCGTTGAAAAGGAGATGTATACCTTCACGGATAACAATGGCGATAGTCTTACCCTGCGGCCGGAGGGAACTGCCAGCACCGTTCGAGCGGGCAATCAACACGGACTTCTTCATAACCAGACCCAACGGCTCTGGTACTCGGGCCCAATGTTCCGGCACGAGCGCCCTCAAAAAGGCCGGTATCGGCAATTTCATCAATTCGGAATCGAAGCATTAGGCTGGCGCGGTCCGGAGGTGGAGGCTGAAGTCATTATGGTCGGCGAGCGGTTGTGGCGCATGCTTGGATTAACCGGCCTTTCGCTTCAGATCAATACGCTAGGCTCTGCCGAAGGCCGGTCAATGTTTCGAGCGTCGCTAAAGGACTATTTAACGCCGTTCGAGAAAAGCCTTGATGAGGATAGTCAACGACGGCTTGAGAAAAATCCGCTGCGAATTTTGGATAGTAAAAATGCGGAGACCCAGAAAATCCTTGAAAATGCACCGACGCTCCAAGATTTCCTTGAACGTAAAGAGCGAGAACATTTCGAAATGCTTCAGATGCTCTTATCCTCTGCAGGCGTTCAGTTTGAAGTGAATTCTCGTCTGGTCCGTGGCCTTGACTATTACACCGGGTTCGTCTTTGAGTGGGTAACTGATCAGCTTGGTGCCCAAAGCGCCGTATGTGCGGGCGGCAGATACGATGGGCTCGCTGAGCAGCTAGGGGGACGAAGTGTCCCTGCAACGGGCTTCGCTTGTGGCCTCGAGCGACTTGTCGAACTTGTCAGTCTGAATAAAGCCAATTCCCTCCAGGCTCACCCGGACGTTTATCTGATAACACAATCCGCAGATGTCGAAGGCGCAGGCGTTAGAATTGCAGAATATCTTCGTAATAAAGATTTCAAAGTCGTCTCCGGATTCAGTTCAAGCAACTTAAAAAAGCAGCTAAGGCGCGCAGACGTAAGCGGTGCTGCCGTTGCGGTTATTGTCCCGGACGGCTATGCCCTAGAAAGCCAGCTGATGGCGAAGCCTTTGAGAGGCCAGGGGGAGCAGCGGGAGATGCCTGAGAGTGATCTTGAGAAATTTTTAAGAGGATGTACAGATCAATTACCTTTAGAAGACAGCGAATAAACACTGATGAAAAAAGAGCAGACAGAAAGAAAGATTCATATCGCGCACGATGATGATACTGAGAAACTTCGCCAGTGGTGGAAGCGAAATGGCGTTGGGATCATCTCGGGAATTATTCTTGGCATCAGCGGTGTCGGGGGTATTCAGGGTTGGCGAATGTATCAGGACTATCAGGGGGAGAAGGCCTCCGTACTTTATGAGCAGATGCTCGCTGCGGATGTAGTGGACGATCAGGCGGCCGTAGTCAATTCTGCTAACGTATTAATTGCGAATCATCAGTCTAGCGGCTATGCAGACTTGGCACGGCTCATGCTGGCTCGACAATTTCTCTATGCAGATGATGCAGCGGCTGCTCGCACTACCCTGAACGAACTTCTCGAGCAAAGTAAGGATCCCGTTATGCAACAGGTCGCTCGCGTTCGGTTAGCAGTTATTGCGCTTCAGGCGGGCGATGTTAATCAGGTCCGCGCACTTGCTGAGGCGAGCGCCGCAGAGGGATTTGTTTCGCAGTTTCAAGAGTTGTTGGGCGATGCGCTTATGGCGTCCGGTGACCTGAAAGCGGCCCAGACCGCTTATGAGAAGGCGTTGGCAAATGCGCCTTCGAATTCTCAGGCAGCTCAGCTGATCGCTGCCAAACTTAATATGACTCGTCGGGATGACCCATCAGGATGAGATCTGGTGTTGTTATCTTTTTTGGATTTCTTTTTACACTAGTCGGGTGTGGGCCAAGCGCCATCCATTTTATGCGCGAAGGGGGAGAGGTTATTGACCTCCCAAAGATTGAGTCCCAAATAGAGATTAAAAAGGTTTGGCGTCGTGATTTAGGTGACGGCTACTCTAATTCGAACGGACTTTTATCCCCAATTATTGTAGGCGGAGAAATTTTTGCCGCAGAGCCCTCGGGTCGAATACTTGCCTTAAGTGAGGAGACGGGCAGCGCGCTCTGGGAAACTAATCTCGAAAAAGATCTAGCTGCGGGTGTTGGCGTGGGTAGCGGCGTCGTCATTGTGGCAACCCGTGATGGAGAAGTTGTAGGTCTACAGGCTAAAGATGGATCTGAGTATTGGCGAGCGCAAATCGGGACAGAGATTTTGGCGCAGCCCGTTATTGCCGGGGATCTCGCCATATTACGCTCGGGAGACGGCCAGGTTGTGGGGCTTGATGTCGATTCAGGCAAGTTGCTTTGGCGGGTAAGGCGATCAGTGCCCGCTTTAAGTGTGCGAGGAGTGTCAACACCAATCATTATTGATGACGTGGTCTTGGTCGGATTTGCGAGCGGCCGATTGTCAGGAATTGATCTTTTGTCCGGCAGGGAGCGATGGAGTGTTCCTATCTTTCGACCGCAGGGAAGCAATGAAATCGCACGTTTGGTCGATATTGACTCTGATCCTTATGTACTGGGCGACTCTATTTTTATTGCAGGGTTTCAGTCGAAAATTACAGCGCTTTCAATAAGTTCCCAAACAATTAATTGGGAAAGTCAGATTTCAACCATCCGGTCCCTGGGATCAGTTGACCAGGTATTACTGGTGACCGCAGATGATGGGCAGATATTTGGCATTGATACCCGATCAGGAAAGACGCTATGGACTGAAAGTGGATTACAAAACCGAGGCGTCAGCGGTCCGCTCGGGATTCCAGATTTAAATCAACTGGTAGTGGGCGACTATAAAGGTAACTTAGTTATATTGGACGTTAATACTGGGGAAATGATCGGTCGCGACAAACTGCCAGGTGGCGCTGTGCTTAAAATATATTCACTCAGCGAGTCAGGACACTTTCTCGTTCTCTCAGAAAACGGCGCCTTGTCGGCTTGGGCAATCCAGTAGTTTAGAGAGGGCACCCCTCCCTCTTATTAAATGTAGATGAATTTAAAATGATCCCAGTCGTCGCCCTTGTCGGAAGACCTAACGTTGGCAAATCGACCTTATTTAACAGGCTGACTCGCTCGCGTCTTGCACTGGTTGATGATCAACCCGGTGTGACGAGAGACCGACTTTACGCTGAAGTTGTTCGGGGGTCTCGCAAGTTTTTACTGATCGACACCGGTGGACTTTCGGAGAGTGATGATCCGTTGACTAGCGCGGTACGAGACCAGGTGTTGCAGGCGCTCGCTGAGGCAAGCTCTGTTGTTTTTGTTGTCGATTCGCGCGACGGATTGACGACTGCCGATCTTCAGATCGCTGCAGACTTACGAAAAGAAGGTGCGGTGGTTCAGGTCGCGGTCAATAAAGCCGAAGGCGTTGATCATTCCTTAGCAACAAGTGAGTTCGCTGAACTCTCAATTGGTCAAGTGTTCGCAATTTCTGCGAAAACCGGTCAGGGTGTTGAAAATCTTTTAGAGAATATTTTCACTCACGCGCCGGAATCGCTCGACACTGAGAGCGTCATGGGAGGGTCACGAATCGCGGTTGTCGGCCGTCCGAACGTTGGAAAATCAACGCTGGTTAATTGCCTGGCGGGCGAAGACCGCGTTATTGTGGCGGATCATCCCGGTACAACACGTGACAGCATCCCGGTAACGATTGAGCGGGACGATTCTCGCTTGACGTTAATTGATACCGCAGGTGTTCGTCGGAAAGCTAGGGTACGTGAGACGCTTGAGAAGTTTTCAGTGGTTAAAACACTTCAAGCGTTGGCCTCAGCAGAGGTCGGGGTGTTGATGTTGGATGCTCGGGCCGGGATATTGGATCAGGATACCGCAATTGCGGGATTGGCGTTACAAGGTGGGCGGTCTATCGTGCTCGCTATTAATAAATGGGATGGTCTTGATCGTTCAGAGCGGAATCGAATAAGACGTGAAATTGACCGTCGGTTTGATTTTTTGCCTGATCACGAGCAGGTTTTTATCTCGGCGCTTCACGGCTCGGGAATGGGCGAGTTGTTGAAAGCAGTCAGAAGCACCCAAGCGAGCGCAATGAAAGAGATGGGTACGGGCGAGTTAAACCGGATATTGAGTCGCGCACTCGAGCATCATAGTCCGCCCATGACCCAGAATCGAACGATTAAGCCTAAATATGCCCACCAGGGCGGCCGTAATCCACCCACAGTGGTGTTGCATGGCAACTCACTGGACAAGTTACCTGCAAGTTATCTTCGATATCTGAGTCGGTTTATTGCCCGAAGTTTCAAGATGACCGGCACACAGGTTCGCTTTGAGCTCAAGAAGTCAGATAACCCCTATAACCCAACTCCGGATAAGCGAGCCGGTCGTAGACCGACAAGAAGATCCTAGCCGCTCGATAATTTTATTAGTTTTAATCTTTTCGGCCTGGATTACCGAAGTCAACCGTTTCAACGTTTGCCGTTGCGGTCCCTTTACCAAATTGGGCAATAACCGTTGCGCCTTTTTTTAACTGTTCAGCTGACCGGACAATTCGCTCGTCGTTCTTGGTTCTAATAATTGAAAATCCTCGTGCGAGTGTTGCGGTGGGGTCCAATGTCTTCAGTTTAGCCGCTAAAACATCGAGTGATTTTTCATTTAGCTGGAGCTGCGTTTTTATCTGTTGATGTAAAAATTTGGCAAATCCGGTTGTCTGATCCGACTGAAATTTTAAAGTTTCGTCAGGCGAGCGGTTCATAAGACGTTTTTCAAAGTTATCGAGGGTATTTCGATCCGAATCAAGCGTATGACGCAACAAATTTTGAAGTCTTCGTTCGAAATTAACCAGGAGTTGTTGCTGGTGATTAAGGCGAACGCGAGGATGCCGAAGGCGCGAAGATGCGTTGTCGACTCTCTGGCTAAAAAGCTGGACTGAAGACTGCATTGCATCAAGGATTGCGGTCTGAAAATTTGACACGTCTTTCGCCAACATTTTGTAATCAGGGGAGACTGACTCGGCGGCTGCCGTAGGCGTCGGTGCGCGAAGGTCGGCTGCGAAGTCGGCAAGCGTAACGTCAGTTTCATGACCAATACCTGTCACGACTGGCGATCTACAAGCGTGGATCGCTCTTACAACGGCTTCCTCATTAAAAGCCCAAAGATCTTCAAGCGATCCGCCGCCCCGCGCGAGCACGACAACATCGAATTTCGGTATTTTTTCAATCAACTCGAAGGCGGTGACAATTTCCGGTACCGCGTTTTCCCCCTGAACCGAGACCGGTAGGTGGGTAACATCCGCGAGTGGAAATCGCCTCGCCAAGGTGACCAAAATATCCTGAAGGGCTGCGCCGCTGGAAGATGTGATCACGCTTATTCTCTTGGGCAGGTCGGGTATTGGTTTCTTCAGGGAGGGGTCAAACAGGCCCTCACCCTCAAGCTTTTTCCGCAGCAGGTCATATCTCCGCCTCAGTTCGCCTTCTCCGGCGGGCTCAATGTAGTCGACAATGACTTGAAAATCGCCTCTTGGGGTATAAATCGACGCCTTTCCTGAAAGAAGAACAGCGTCTCCGTTTGCAATTGTCTGATGAATCGGTCGGTGTCGATTTCGAAACATTGCGCATCGAACCTGTGCATGATCATCTTTTAGCGAAAAATAAAGATGCCCGGAGGCCGGGGTTGCAAGATTTGAGATTTCACCGGTTAGCCAGACTGAGTTGAACTCGGATTCAATTAAAGCTCGAGCCTCGTCTGCAAATTTGCTGACTTCATAGATGATGCGATCCATTGTTTTATTCTGACACTAATCGGATCTCAAACGTCTGGAGATCTTTTAGTTAGTTGGAAGTAATAGGCCGAAACAAAAAAACCGGACCTGAGTCCGGTTTTTATCAAGCGCCTGAAGAATCTAGTAATAGGGTTTAGCCGTTACTTGGTCTTGCGCTTGAGCGATGCCCATGTCGGCTGCCCAAGAGACTTTTTTGGCAATCCGAAGGGCCTCTGCCTCGTCACCGGCCTCTAATTTTGTTTTTGCCGTTTTGATGAGCTTTTGGAGCGGTACTGCTTTTCCACCGGTTGCAGGGTCTACAAGTCGCCAAACGGCGCGGGATGTCTGAGCTGCTTTAAGGTCGGCCTCGGCCTGGGAGATCGCTTCTGATCCTGCGCTCGCTAGTGCCCCCGAAGTCGCGAAAATCGAACCTAACGCTAATCCTATAACTGCTTTTCTTATTGAACTGGCCACGTTTTTCCTCCAAACGGTTAACGCAGAATCCGTTCTACGCTTAGGTTTAAAACTAATTTTGTTCACGTTACAAGTTTACCGATTCACAGTCAAACTATATAATCCTATGATGGAGCACCCAAATCTTGCCCTTACCTTCGACGACGTCTTGCTTGTGCCAGGATTATCGGACGTCCTTCCACATGAAGTTGACCTTTCGACCTCTTTTTCCCGAAAAATAGCACTGAATATTCCACTGGTATCGGCCGCGATGGATACGGTGACGGAGTCTCGAGCCGCCATATGCCTGGCTCAAGCGGGCGGAATAGGGGTTGTGCATCGCAACATGAGCCCCGAGGTACAGGCATCTGAAGTCAGTTTGGTCAAAAAGTATGAAAGCGGCGTTATTGTTGATCCGATCTGCATTTCAAC
>SHBR01000026.1 GCA_004212795.1 Candidatus Thioglobus sp. | reverse complement strand
TGAAGAAATCATGGCCCACGCCTTTAATGCCATGCGCCGGGGCGCAGACATGTACTACACCTTACGGTCGTATGAAACCATGGAAATGATGTCAAAGGAAGGTATTCCTGTTCAAAGCCATATAGGACTGATTCCGACTTTCAGCCACTACTGCGGCGGGCTCAGGGGCTGGGGTCGCAAAGCCGACGAAGCCATGAAAATCTTTGCTACCTTGAAGCGCATGGAAGACGCAGGCGTCTTCGCCGTCGAGGCAGAATGCATTGCCGAGGAAGTGCTCGAGGCCATCAATCTCAAAACCTCAATCGTGACCTTCTCGCTTGGATCAGGCAATAGCGGAGATGTCATCATGTCCTTTGTGGCTGATATTTGTGGAGAAGCAAGCGAGGAAGACACTCCGCCCCGGCATGCCCATGCCTTTGGTCGCGTCGGTCGACTGCACAAGCAGATTCATGAGGAGCGCGTGGCCGCGTTGGGCACATTTCATCAGGAGGTAGTAGCCAATCACTTTCCCTATGCTCACACCAACATTGGCATGCATGCTGGAGAGCAAGAAAAGTTCCTAGAGGCGTTGGATAAATGGACGCCCGCACATCAATGAATACGCATCCAGAGATCTAAACACAAGAAAGGAGGTCCTGATGCCCGTAGATATCTACGTTTGCCAAACAGAAGACATTGATGAAGAAGATGTGAGGCGGTTCGATCATGAGGATCAAACCTATTGCATCTATCACACCCCGGACGGCTTTTTTGCGACCGATGGATTCTGTACCCATGAAGAACAGCATCTCGAAGATGGCTTCGTAATCGACAATGTCATCGAGTGCCCCTTGCATCAGGGGCGTTTTGATGTCCGGTCAGGCAAAGCCCTGTCTGCCCCTGTTTGTATTGACCTAAACACATACCCGCTTGAGATTAGAGATGGCGCGATTTACCTCTGTCTAAGTGAGACAACAACATAAACTGACATAAATTCCTTAACGGAGAGAACAATGGCATCAAACCTTAAAATTCGGCAACAGGTTTCTCCTGAAGAATGGGCTTTGCGTCAGGACCTCGCAGCGTGCTACCGGCTTTTCGTCAAGTATGGTTGGACCGATCTCATTTTCACCCACTTGAGCGCCCGGGTTCCAGGACAGCCAGACCATTATCTAATCAACCCCTACGGACTACTCTTTCAGGAAATCACCGCGTCCAACCTGATCAAGGTTGACTTTTCAGGCCGGGTGATATCCGGTGAATACCCCTATAACGAGGCGGGTCATGCAATTCATTCAGCCGTGCTCAGGGCGCGGTCCGACATCAATGTCGCGCTGCATTCTCATACCCGAGCCGGGACAGCGGTGTCGGCTATGGAGTGTGGTCTCCTGCCACTAAGTCAGCAGGCAAATGAGATAGGGAATCTAGTCTGTTATCACCGATATGACGTCGCTACCGATAACGAGGACGAATGCGCCCGCCTTGGTAAAGACCTTGCCGACAAATGGGCGATGATCATGAATAACCACGGTCTGCTGACGGTGGGGCGTGACATGGCCGAGGCCTTTTATCTGCTGTATACCCTCGAAAACGCCTGCAAAATTCAGGTAGATGTCATGGCATCAGGGGCGAAACAAATTATTCCCAGTCCGGAAGCAATCGCCGCCGTCGCGCAGTTCAGCCTGATTGGCAAAGCCAAAGCTGGAGACCCCGAGAGCTATTTGCAACGAAACTGGCAGGCCCTCGTTCGGATGCTTGACCACGAAGATCAATCTTTTCGTCAGTAGCCCTTCCCGGTGTTCCTTCGGCGACGCCTCAACTTTTTTGAGCCGCATTAGCGCCTTGCGTCTGGGTACGATTAACCAGAATCACTCCTGTCACCGTTACCGCAAAGGCCACCCAATGCCACACGCTGTAGCGCTCATCAAAAACAACCATTGCAATTGCAATGCCGAAAAAGGTCACCAGATAAGCAACCTGGCTAAAATATACTGGGCCTGCAATCCTCACCAGCAAAAAGAACAGGGTAAACGCGATTGCTGAAATCAGACCATGAATCATGACCAAGCTATTTGCCAGTGACACGTTACTCCAGATCGAGAACCACTGTTGGGTCGCAATCGACGTTATTAAAAGGATCAAGGCGGATGCGAACAACATTCCATTAGCACTCGCCAAATCATCAATATCCCGCGGCCTAACTTTAGCGGTAAAAACGTTTCCAGCGGCGTAACTTAGAGGCGATAGAAACGCCAACATAAACCAGCCCACCGGTTGATCAGCCGGCAAGCCATTGTCAGGCAAAACGACAAGCAAGGCGCCCGCGAAGCCTAGGCTAATTCCGATACCCCTTCTCACGTTTGGCTTTTCAATCAGCAGTAATAAAGAAAGTAGGTACGTAAAAATAGGGACCATAGTCAGAACAAGCGACATTGCTCCAACGCTGATGTAGTTAAGACAAAGAAACATATTTGCAGTGGGCAAACCTGATGTCAGGGTGCCTGCGCCCAAAAAATAAAGTAAGTGGCGTTTGGACGTAGGGATCCCTTGTCGCCTTGCAAGGTTTATGACCGACAATACAATTGAACCGATGAGCACCGTCCAGAATGCATAAGCAAGCGCGGGTACGCCGGCAGAGCCAACGTAACGGGCAACATTCGTTGATCCCCCCCACAATAAACCGAGCAACAGTAAAAGTGCGACCGATAAACCAGCGCCACGATGGACAGGATTCTTGAATTTAAACATCGTCAGTTGAAAATTCCTTTATAAATTAGATAGACTAAACCTTCATCTGCCCGACCACTCTGTCCATCCGGTCAAAGCGGGCTTTTTTTAAATGCTATCTTGATTTTTTAACAGCAATACCAGAGCCGCTCCTGTCAAGATCACGCCGAGCCATATGCCAACAGGTGGCAACGCTTTCCCGAGTGCAATCTCCCATAGGATGACCCAACTTGGCGTCATGTACGTATACGCCATGACTTTTGTCGTTGGCAAATGAAGTGTGGAGTACTGCAACAGAAAAAATGATGCAGCACTTGCACATACAGCCAGGTAAACCAATGTTACCCAAACTGCCGGGCGCAATGACGAAAATTCTGTCTCTCTTAAATCAACGATCGCATAGATTGACAATAACAGCAATGCGCCAACCATCATACCGAACGTAAATACAATGGGTGACTGACCCCTGTTCAGTTTCGGAACCAACGGCGTATAAAGCGCATGCGCCAGACACCCCAAGAAATAAATTGCCTCTCCCCTGCCAACCTCTAGAGCGACCAGCGCGTTAAAATCCGCGCGAAAAATGACCCACACTGCCCCAAGCGCCCCCAACAAAAGAGCAGTCGCCACTCGTCGAGTCACAATCTGGCCTAAAATAAAAAAAGCAAATACGCCGCTAATGACCGGGGTAAGCGTAAATACCGCGGCGGTTGATACAGCGGATGCGGTTTTTAGTCCTTCAAACATCAGCACAAAGTAGATCCCCATTAGGCCGCCCAAAAGGAAATACCGCCAAGGGGCTCTAAGGTCATCACGGGAAATTTGGCCACTACGCCAAACCCAGGCGCCCATCACAAGCACTGCTAACAAAAATCGCATCGCCGTCAAAGCGGCCGGGCTAATATCATTTGCAATGACATGGCCCAAACTGAAAGATCCGGCGACCAATGCCGAAAAAAGGAGCATTGCTCCATGCGCGCGGGTTGCCGAGTTACCTCTCATAGCTAAAAAGTCTTAATGAAAGCGTTCTGCCTCTCTCAAACAACGGCAGCACATGGATTAGTTTGGATTTTCAAGAAACAAACGCAGTATAGTAATGTTGGATAGAAACTCAATTGGACGCCTGCACTTTAAACTGATCTCGCTTCTAGACTGCTAGCACCCAAAAAAATGATCATCTTATGCTTTGGATCCCCCTGACCGTATTTGCCGCATTCTTTCAGAACCTACGATCGGCTATTCAGCGTCACCTGAAATCTGAACTTACGGATCTGGGAGCGGCATCCGTTCGTTTCATTTATGCCGCTCCGTTTGCACTAATCTGGCTTGCCGGGATCGCTTGGCTCGGTGAACTCGCGCTCCCTGATCTCAATACAGAATTCATAATTTGGGCGCTTGGCGGATCCATAAGCCAAATCGTCTTCACCATACTATTAATGTGGCTTTTCTCTCTGTCTAACTTTACGGTTGGAACCGCACTTTCCAAAACCGAGGTGGTACAGGTGGTCCTCCTTGAGGCTGTATTGCTACACACCGAAATAACGTTCAGGTCGCTACTCGCGATTGTCGTTGCTTTTTTGGGTGTCTTCGTAATGACCCTTGGAAAGTCCCGCTCATCAATGACTAGCGTGTTTTCTGGCCTGGGCCAGAAAACAACTGTTATTGGCCTTACCTGCGGCCTCATGCTCGGCCTCTCCTCTGTTCTCTTCAGGGGGGCAGCGTTATCGCTGGAGGACGGCGGATTACTGATGCGATCCGCCTTTACGCTCGCTGTTGCAACCAGTGTTCAAACCTTGTTTCTCCTCGCTTGGCTTGCCATTGCACAACCAGGTCAACTTAAGAAAACCACTGCCCAATGGAAAATCTGTGGACTCGTTGGATTTTCAGGTTGGGCGGCCTCATTGTGTTGGTTCATGGCTTTTACCCTGACCCAAGCTGCCTATGTGAGAGCGTTAGGTCAGATTGAACTTTTCTTTACCTTGATTGCTTCTATTTTTATATTTCGCGAAAAAGTCAGTACAACAGAAATTACAGGTGCGGCGCTACTAATCGGCGCTATTATCTTTCTTGTTCTTGAAAAAACCGCTTAGCTTGTTCAGGTAATCGACTGCGAAAAAAGATAGTCATCTAAAAAATGATCTAGCCAGTTCCGAGCGGCAGAAGAATGAACAGCATGACTTGCCAATTGCTGATCTAGTGACTGGGCGCCTTCGAGTTTTAATTTGGGTTTACCGCGATCTGATGTGCACCATCGATTGATCATCTCGCGAGTAATTTCCGGATGAAACTCAATTGCGAAAGCATGATCAGCATATGAAAATGCCTGACCATTAAACTGATCATTTCTTGCAAGATGAACAGCGTCCTGTGGAATCTCGAAAGTTTCAGAGTGCCATTGAAAAAAGTATGTCTCTTCCTGCAGAAAGTTACCGCCCTTTTCAGTCGGACGCACAGGCCAGTAACCAATCTCAACCACGTTGTCCCCCCGTGGCCCCACCTTGGCGCCTAGCACGCGCGCCAGTTGCTGGGCGCCAAGGCAAATGCCCAACATAGGCACTCTCTGAGGCAAAACTGTTTTTTCTATCCAATTCAGTTCGGCTTTAATTCCCGGATCATCGTCATCAGTGGCGCTCTGAGGGCCACCAAAGACAATAATCGCCTCATAAGCAGAAAGCTCCCGAGGTAATTGATCGCCAGTACAAGGGCAAAAGCGATCAAGCTCATAACCTCGGGCAATGAGATTTCTTCCCAGAAGACCCGGAGTGGAAACCTCCTGATGAACAACCGTCAAAATCCGATTTTTTTGGCTCATATAAAAGTTTGGTTACGCTCAATTTAGGAGATTAAAAATTTATCATGAATCTTTATCCGCTATTAAAAAAAGACTAGACAGTTACAGATCATAACTGTATATATAAACAGTATTTAGGATGTTTTAATTATTTCAACCCAACCATTAACCTCATGAACACGGCCCTAACCAACCGACAATTACAAGTGCTTGAGTGCATTCGATCTTTTGTTGAAGCCACTGGCATGCCGCCTACGCGTGCAGAAATTGCCAAGCAACTAGGATTTCGGTCAGCTAATGCAGCAGAAGATCATCTACGGGCACTCGCGCGTAAAGGCGCAATTGCACTTCAGTCTGGCGCATCGCGTGGCATTCGACTGCTATCGCCGTCCGGCATACCAGTGGTGGGTGAGGTTGCAGCTGGCAATCCTATTCTTGCTACAGAACATATTGAAGATCATTATCCTCTGCCGCCCAAACTGTTTAACCCTAAGGCGCATTACCTCCTGCGTGTGCGTGGCATGAGCATGCAAGATGCGGGAATCCTTAACCGCGACCTACTCGCGGTGCATCGCACTCAAGAAGCGGCCAACGGTCAAATTGTTGTCGCACGCTTAGAAGATGAGGTCACTGTAAAAGAATTTCGAAGGCGCGGAAATATAGTAACACTTATACCCAAGAACCCTGAATTTGAGCCTGTTAAAGTGGATCTACGCGAACAGCCTCTGGTTATTGAGGGTATTGGCGTAGGTGTAATACGAAACGAGCCGATCTCATGACTCTAGAGTCCTGTCTGCGGCGACGGGATATCTGGCGCAGCAAAAAAATATCCAAGTCATCAGATGCGGTTGCGACTGGATTTAAGGCTCTTGACCACCGCTTACCCGGAGGAGGTTGGCCAAAAGGCGCGCTGATAGAAATTCTTGTTGAGAATGGTATTCGTAGTCCACTGTGGTTGATTTTGCCTATGCTGGCAGCGCTTACGACATTGCGATCCTGGCAGGCCTGGATTAATCCACCTGCTCTACCCTACCCACCCGGACTAGATCAAAATGGCATCGATTTATCAAAAACGCTTCTTATTGAAACCAAAGATCGCGCCGAGATCTTATGGTCCACTGAGCAAGCATTGCGTTCGAGAGCATGTAGCGCTGTTATCTGTTGGCCTAGCAAACTAACTCAAACAGAGATGCGCCGGCTACAACTTGCTGCAGAAGATGGAGACACATTGGGCATTTGTTTTCGTAATGAAACCGCTTCAAGACAGCACAGCATGGCAGCCCTAAGAATACGATGCTATGAGTCACCCAATGGCATGAAGATTGACTTTCTTAAATGCCGAGGCGGGCCATTACATCAAAATATCTCTATACATAGATCAAGAGGTAATAATTCAGCCGCTATAAACGCATAATGGCTCAGTTGTATCCGCAGAAAAATCCTGGGCGGATTAAAGTCAGGCGTCATCAACTGACGCTCGCTAAAGCCAAATGGCCAGATGCTCCCACCGCTCCCACTGAGACGCAAACCAGCCATCTATGGCTAGCCCTTCATCTGCCTTTTCTGCCCTTGGAGGCTTTAGGGTGTCAACAGAAAAATTGGCCTATTGCAGTCTACACGCAAGGTAGCCGAGAACAACAAATTGTTGCTGCAAATCCGACCGCTCAAAATAGCGGCATCCATACTAATATGTCCCTCAGTGCAGCACGAGCACTGGTTCCATCTCTTCAGACCGTACAGCAAAGTATCGACTCAGAAAAAAAATATCTTCGCCAGCTCGCTATACAGGCTGGACATTGGACACCAGACATCACACTCCTCGAGGATGGCCTGTTGCTCAATATTGCAGGCAGTATTCGACTTTTTGGTGGAATCACCTCTTTAGTGGATCAAATTCAAATATGGATTTTTAAAATCGCAATTAACCCTTGTATCGCCGTTATGCCAACAGCAGCGAGCGCTATTCTTTGTGGACGGTCTGGAGAGGCACTAATTGTTAATTCAAAAAAAGATATTCGTCCTACGATAAACAAGTTGCCAGCAACGCACTTAATTACTGACATAAAAGGTCGTCGATTGTTGGCGCAAATTGGCGTTCGCACAATAGGCGATCTTCTTCGACTGCCTCGTGATGGGTTGGCGAGGCGTTTTACACCAAACTTGATTACTCAACTAGATCAACTCGTGGGAGATGCTCCTGACCCACAAATCGTTTTCAAGGCGGCACTAAAATTTTCAGAGAACTTCTCTCTGGACGTTGCAGTTAGCAACATGGCATTACTACAACCCCTTAAGCACCAGCTGCTAGAAAAGCTATGCCACTACTTATATAAAAAGCACGCACAAGCAGAGGAGATGCAGTGGCAACTCACCAATGATCGCGATGAAATTTCTAATATTCCAGTATTGCTAACTAAGCCAAATCGGGAGCTTGTCTCACTGAATGAGCTATCTCGATTAGCGTTTGAAAACACTCGAATCAAAGCGCCTATCATTGCCATCTCGCTTCAAGTTAATCGATTTTCAGTTTTTATACCTAGTAGCAAGGATCTCTTTGAGATTCAGGCTGAAAGCAGAAGTGAAAGCAACTCTATAGTAGAGAAATTAAGAAACCGCCTTGGCAAAAATGCCGTGCATGGCTTAAGATCTCAGGCAGATCATCGACCTGAAAAAGCATGGGACCGATGCGATCCTGGACAAATAGGGACAACACTGTTTGGCGGCGCGCGACCTCTTTGGCTTTTAGAAACACCGAAATCTATTCGCGTATCGAATGGCCGGCTGTTCTTCGGCAATCAGACATTATCGATTCAACGCTCGCGGGAACGTATCTGTAGCGGATGGTGGGATAACCAAGCAGTGAGGCGTGATTACTACTTCGCTGAAACCGCTTCCATAAAATTATGGATATTTCGTGATCTTGATAGTGGCCGCTGGCACCTGCATGGTATCTTTTAGTATCACGATAACCCCCCAACCTATCCGTTAAATAAAATTTAAATCCTGTGTCATTTGATCGAGACATTCTTCGCCAGCAATTTCTGAAAGATGCCAATGCCGAACATATGCATCTTGACCCTATGCATCAAGACGCCTCATTTCGTCGATATTTTCGACTCAGTGATGAACGGAATCGACGCCTGCTAATGGATGCGCCTCCGCCACAGGAGAATCTAGGTCAATGGATTGACATCGCCTCTCATCTCGCCGCAATCAACCTCCGCCCTCCAAAAGTGTTTAAAGCGGATCAAGCTAACGGGTTCGCGCTAATTGAAGATTTTGGTGACAACACCTTCACCAAACTCCTTAATAATGACGAAGATCCTGAAAGTCTTTATGGACCCGCAATCGACCTTTTAGTCCACCTGCACAACCATCAGAATGCCGTGGCAATTGACATTCCTCCCTACGATCTTCAAACATTAATGACAGAGGCTCATTTACTAACAGACTGGTTCTTACCCGTACTCAATGATCAAGCTCTGTCGTCGAGCTTGAAAAACCAATATACCAATGCATGGTCAGCAATCCTGTCTCAGCTTCCATCCCCCGCGGTTTCTCTTGTGCTGCGGGACTTTCATGTTGACAACCTCATGCTGATCTCTGGAGATACCTCAAACCATCAGATCGGGTTACTCGATTTTCAAGATGCAAGAATTGGCCCGATCGCCTATGACATTGTCTCTCTTCTTGAAGATGCTAGACGTGACATCGCTGAGCCATTTGTTTCAAAAATGCTTGAGCGTTATACCGACGCCATGCCGCTCCTGGATATGCAAAATTTTGAATTATGGTACCGCGTACTTGCCGCACAAAGGCATTGCAAGGTTTTAGGCATTTTCAGTCGACTCGCGATTCGAGATCATAAAACTAAATATCTTGCTCATTTACCGCGGGTCTTACGATTGCTTCGGAAAAATCTGCAATACCCGGTCCTCGCGCCCCTTAAGGCATGGCTGAATCAGGTCATTGGCGATCGCGGCATACCAACCAAAATAGATTTAGTTAAGATCCGCTCGACGGGTGAGATGTCTTGACCCAGTAACAACCCAAAACCTAGCGAGACACAATATGGAAACAATTTCTTGGCCTGATTTTGAGCGAATCGAGATTCGCGTGGGCACAATTATCTCCGCAGAAGTATTTAAAGAGGCGAGGAAGCCCGCCTACATACTTCAGGTTGATTTTGGCGAAGACATCGGTATTCTAAAGTCCAGCGCCCAGATTACAGACCTTTATAAACCTGAAGAACTAACCGGAACCCAGGTCATTGGTGTTGTGAACTTTCCATCAAAACAAATCGGTCCGATAAAGTCTCAATGTCTTGTTACCGGCTTTTCACTCGAAGATGGTCCCGTCGTGCTTGCCAGACCCGATCGACACGTTCCAAACGGGCTCAAGCTCGCCTAAATTCAGGCCACCAGTTCGTCAAGATCTTCAGCTGGCAGATTCGGTGCACACACCGCCTGACTAAGCGCAGTTGATTGCGGGGAAATTTGCCGAGCGTAGTAGAGGCTGCTCAGCATTTTTGCTCGTAGAAAAGCTTGGCTTCCCTCTTGCGCATCAAGCATATTTTTTGCCTCTCGGGCGGCTTTGGCCATTTGCCATCCGCCTGCGGCAACACCCCAGAGCATCAAGTAATTAAAAGAATCAAAAAACGGTGATTTAGGATTATCTTTTGCAGACTCCAGAATACTCTGGGTCGCATCCTCAAGATGGGTGACTGACGCTGCCACGGCAACTGCGATCTCCTGAACAACGGGATCATCCTGCAAGGACGCTATCGAGATATCATCTCGAATTTCGCTGATCATCTCACTGACCATTTGACCGCCATCACGGAGCAGTTTTCGCCCGACCAGATCTGCCGCCTGAATACCTGTCGTACCCTCGTAAATCGTCGTAATCCGTGCGTCTCTGTAGTGTTGAGCGGCTCCTGTTTCTTCAATGAATCCCATCCCGCCATGAACCTGAAGTGCTAGTGCGGTCACCTCGTTACCCACCTCAGAACTCCAGCCTTTAACCACCGGAGTGAGAACGTCAACACGCTGCTGCCCAAGCAAACGTTGCTTTTGATCAGGGTGATTAGTCGCCCTATCTGCGCAGGATGCCGTGTAAAGCGAAAGTGCTCGCATTGCTTCAATCCGGCTTCTCATGCTCAGCATCATACGCTGAACATCAGGATGATTGGCGATCGGTGATCGGCCCCCTGTTGTATCACCCACGACTCTTCCTTGGACTCGATCCCGCGCGTAACTCAGTGAGCGTTGATACGCCCGTTCCGCAACGGCGTAACTCTCGATCCCAACGGCATGGCGAGCGCGGTTCATCATTATGAACATATACTCGAGCCCACGATTTTCTTCGCCTACCAGGTAACCTACCGCGCCGCCATTATCCCCATACGATAGCACTGCAGTCGGACTGCCATGAATGCCCAATTTATGCTCGAGTGATACACAGTAAACATCATTTCGCTCACCCGGATTACCATTCGAATCAGGAATAAATTTTGGCACAATAAATAAAGAAATACCTTTCACTCCCTCAGGCGCATCAGGTGTACGAGCCAGTACGAGATGAATAATGTTTTCAGCCAAATCATGCTCGCCATAAGTAATGTAGATTTTTTGGCCACTCAGTAAATAATGATCGGCGCTTGCGGGTACCGCACGAGTACGTACCGCTGAAAGATCAGAGCCTGCCTGGGGTTCAGTCAGATTCATCGTTCCCGTCCACTCACCGGTTACCATTTTGGGCAAGAAACGCGATTTCTGCTCCTCACTTCCTTTGGCTAGAATTGCTTCTGCAGCGGTTTGCGAGAGCATCGGACACAATCCGAATGCCATGTTGGAAGCGTCCCACATCTCTTGAACAGCGCATGCCAGTACCTGAGGAAGCCCTTGGCCACCGAATGACGGATCCAGCGCAAGCCCTGTCCAGCCACCTTCAATAAACTGGGTGTACGCGGCCCTCCACTCAGGAGATGTTGTTACCACTCCCTCGTTTACGACAGGTGGCGTCTGGTCGCCCAAATAGTTGATCGGCGATAAGACGTCCTTCGAGAAACGAGCCGCCTCCTCAAGCACGGCGTCAATGAGATCAGGACTCGCATCCTCAAATCCAGGCCAGGTCGTCAAGTCCTCTTTAAGGGAAAGCTTGAGCGCAAAACGAAGGTCATCAACCGGGGCGATATATTCTGGCATTAGGCTACTCTTGTTTGTCGAACAATATGAAGGAAGGCGATGTAATAACCGGTGATTATAGGTTTGAGCGCGTGAATGAATCAATTTCAAACTGACCACAAATAAGCGTTATTACCGAATAAGTTTGTCTATTTTTACAAAGAAATTATGGTATCGTCATTTCACTTTATAGCCCAATTGAAGGGGAAGAAATGGCATTACATGGAAAATGTTACTGCGGAGACGTCCATTACGAACTCAACGGCGATCCCCAAGCATCGTTGCAATGCTATTGTCGAGAGTGCCAGTACATCAGCGGCGGCAATCCCGCCGCGCTAATCATTTTTCCGAAAGAAGCTTTTCATTTGACCCAGGGGGAACTAAGCGAATTTAGACGCGATGATCTCGATATGGCAGTCACCCGCTATTTCTGCAGCAACTGCGGCACTGGGATAGGGTCAGAAACGCCTAATCGACCGGGCGCGATGATTATCAAGGTAGGCACACTGGACGACCCGTCGATATTTGCACCAACGGTAGCAATATTTACCTGCGACAAACAGGACTTTCATCACATTCCTGAAGAGGTTTCAGCTTTTGATAAGCGTCCGGGCTAATCGACTGACGTTAAATTCTCACGGATCCGAAGGATTCAAACAATCAACCGGCTCTACTCGTCCCTGCGACGCGCGACAGCATCGGCGACAACACATAAAACTTCGAACATCATAGTCGCCCCGGTCAGAGCAGTATTGCCGCTTGGATCAAACGGCGGTGCAACCTCCACAACATCGCCCCCGATCAAGTTTAATCCCTGGCATCCACGAATCATTAACTGAGCCTCAACGGTACTAAATCCTCCAACCTCAGGCGTTCCTGTGCCTGCCGCGTAAACCGGGTCAAGTCCGTCAACGTCAAAAGTTAGATAGGTCGGCGCATCGCCCGCAACTCGACGAATTTCGTCGATTACGGATTTGACCCCCATCTCATAAAACTCCTCCATGTAGATGACCCGCATACCTGTGTCATGACTAAACTTCCACTGATCGAGATCGTTGAGCGACCCTCGAATTCCGATTTGAATGGTTCGCTTTGGATCAACCAATCCTTCCTCGACTGCTCGACGAAACGGTGCCCCATGATGAAATTTAGAGCCAAGATAATCATCTCCGGTATCGCAGTGCGCGTCAAAATGAACCAGACCAACGGGCTGGTCAGACGCGATTGCCCGAAGAATTGGCAATGTGACAGAGTGATCTCCCCCAGCTGATATGGGCACGATCCCTGCCTGATGAAGCTCGGCATAAAACGATCGAATTTCATCGAGGCTTTTTTCCAATTCAAAAGGCGACTGCACCCAGGCATCACCAACATCTGCGACCGAGCAAAGATCATGAGGACCGATACCGCTAGCCTGATTGCGTCGCCGCATCAGGCTCGACTGATTCCTGATTTCCCGAGGCCCATGCCGAGCCCCTGTCCTATTGGTGACGCCCCCATCAAATGGGACCCCCACAAGACCGATCTCGAGCCCTTCCAAGTCTTCTCGATAAGGCGCTCGCATAAAAGTTGGAAGACCGGTATACCGCGGACGTTGAATCGGGTCGTTATAAGCCTCGTACTGGAACATGGAATCTCCGTTTTTGATTTTGGGCTGGTGCATCACCAACGGGTAGACGTTCTAAATGTCTACTCGAACTCCGTACTATAAATCGGAGAGCCATTAACATGTCAAGAACTAGTGCATAATGCCTTACCACATTAGGAACCGCCCTTCGCAAATGGCAGCTGAGAGCCCAGACTTTGCATACGCCGTCACACTGCTTCGAAATCTTTTCGACGCTGCAGTCGAAAATGCCTACCCCGGAAGCGAACTTGTAGGATTTTTACCTGAGCCGCCTCGTGGAAAAACAATTGTTGTTGGGGCTGGAAAAGCTGGTGCGTCAATGGCCCAAACCCTTGAAAAATCGCTGTGGTCAATCGACGACAGCTTGATCATCGTCCCTCAGGGGCATCGCCTACAAACCGAGTCGCTTAACATCATCGAGGCAAGCCATCCTGTGCCCGACAGAATAGGCCTCGACGGCGCCCTTCATATACTTGAGATGGCCCGCTCTCTTAAGTCAGATGATCTGTTGCTCTGCCTGTTATCGGGAGGAGGAAGTGCATTACTGAATCTACCCTTACCGGGGATTGCTCTCGCTGAAAAACAAACGATTACCAGAGACCTTCTAAGTTCTGGCGCAACAATTGATGAGATTAATACCGTCCGCAAACATCTTTCCGCAATAAAAGGTGGCAGGCTCGCAGCTGCGTCATATCCAGCATCAACGTTTACCCTGGCAATATCAGATGTCCCCGGAAATCATATCTCGACCATCGCTTCAGGCCCCACAGTTGGCGATATCTCAACGTCTGCCGAGGCTGTTGAAGTTCTGGATCGATTCTCAATCGTGGTCTCGCCCACCGTCAGCCGAATCATGAAATCCGATGAGTCAGAAACGCCAGCGCCAAATGACCGGTCACTGCAGTTTTCCCAACATGCCGTGGTGGCTGGACCCGGCAAAGCGCTCGAAGCAGCATCAGATCATGCCAAAAATTTGGGATTTAACGTCATTAATCTGGGAGATCAGGTAGAGGGTTTGGCGGTAGAGATTGCAAAGTCTCACGCACATTTGATCCGTACGAAAAAACTTTTTGAGCATAATCAGCGAACCCTGCTGCTTTCAGGGGGTGAAGCGACCGTTAAAGTTGCCGGAGAGGGGTCAGGGGGTCCCAATCAAGAGTACCTGCTCGCGCTGGCCATTGAACTGAATGGACTCGAGAACCTCTTTGGCATCGCCTGTGATACCGATGGGATCGACGGCGCAACCACGGCAGCTGGAGCGGTGATTACGCCCTCCACACTTTCCCGCGCCGCTGAACACGGAATAAGCCCAAAGAACTGCCTTGAAAACAACGATGCGGGCTCCTTTTTTAGCCTACTCGATGATCTCGTCACAACCGGTCCAACCTATACAAATGTGAATGACTTTCGTGCGATTGCCTATATTCCTAATTCCGATTGAACTAAAATTGTGTTTTAAATTTTTGGGTAAATTCTTGTGGGAAAACGGTTGAGTAAAATTTACACCCGGACGGGAGATGACGGCACCACGGGCCTGGGGGATGGTAAACGAGTGGCTAAATGCTCAGCAAGAGTAGAGGCCATGGGTCAAGTCGATGAACTTAACAGTCTCATCGGGTTAATGCTGACCGAGCAGTTACCTGACGATATTCGGGAGTGTCTGGTGTCGATCCAACATTGCCTGTTTGATCTCGGGGGAGAATTAAGCCTCCCAGGATTCACTCTAGTGGAACCCGAGCGAACGGTCGAAATCGAAAAGATGCTTGACACTCTAAATGAATCTCTAGCCCCCCTCGAAGAATTCATTTTGCCTGGTGGCACACGAGCGGCATCATTGTGTCACGTTGCAAGATGCGTGTGCAGAAGAGCAGAACGAGCGCTATGGCTGGTCAATGACGATCATTCTGTTGGGAATCCATCTCGCCAGTACATTAATCGGTTGTCCGACCTACTTTTTGTCATGGCACGAAGCCTTAATCAATCCGCTGGAGAATCGGACATACTTTGGAAGCGACAACCATCATCGGACGGCGCTAACCAAGCCTGAGAAACACCCTAGCGGTCAGGTCTCTTAAACCGAAATGCTCGCCAGTAGTTGACGTAGATGACTCCAGTCAAAGCGGGGGCCCGGATCTGTTTTTCGGCCAGGTGCGATATCCGAATGACCTACAATTCGCTCATTGGAAATCGACGGATAGGCGCTTTGAAGCGCCCGGATGAGATAGGCAAGCGCCACATACTGTTTCGCCTCGAATTCGGTATCGTCGGATCCGACGAGCTCAATGCCTACTGAGAAATCATTAACCCGATCGCGGTCATTAAGACTTGAAACTCCGGCATGCCATGCACGCCGGGTCACGGGGACAAACTGGGCAAGTTTGCCTACTCGATCGATCAAGAAATGAGCGGAAACCTTTGAAGATTTTACAGTCGCGTAATAGGGATGTGCAGTGATGTCGAGACAGCCAAGGAACAGATCCTCGATCGCATCCGTCTGAAATTCTCCGGGCGGAAGCGTAATCGCGTGGACCACAACCGCGTCTATACCGCAGTTAACCGGTCGATCATCAAAATGGGGGGAGCATAAACAGGTTACGCCCGGGATCAGACCCGTTTCTAGATCAACGCCCCAATTCGGTATTTCCACGAGGCTCTATAAAACGATCAACGAGGAGTTGGGAATGATCCGTTAATGATCAATCCGACTGACGACGAAACGACCTAAGACTCACTCGATTCGTCAGCCGGAATATCCAATAGCTGAACATACGCCATCGGGGCGTTGTCACCGGCGCGTGGACCACACTTCAAAATTCTCGTATAGCCACCCGGTCGATCTTGAAATCGCGGCCCCAAACTATCAAAAAGCTTGGACACAGCGTTTCGGTCTCGAAGTCGTGCATAAGCCAGGCGACGGTTGGCTACAGTAGGTTTCTTAGCCAAGGTGATTAACGGTTCCGCAACTCGACGCAACTCTTTTGCTTTTGGCAAAGTCGTTTTAATCTGCTCATGTTCGAATAAAGACGCCGCCATGTTCGCAAACATTGCCTTACGGTGACTGGAATTTCGCCCGAGGGCGCGTCCGATTTTATGATGGCGCATGGCCGACTCTCCAATTCTTAATGCAGGTTATCGCGTTTTTCGCGCTGCAGGGATGCGGGGGGCCAGTTCTCAAGCTTTACCCCGAGAGAAAGACCGCGCGTCGCGAGCACGTCTTTGATTTCTGTTAAAGACTTCTTGCCCAAATTAGGCGTCTTTAACAGTTCAACCTCAGTTCGCTGAATAAGATCACCAATATAGTAGATATTTTCTGCTTTGAGACAGTTAGCAGAGCGTACCGTTAACTCAAGATCATCAACCGATCGGAGCAGCATTGGGTCGACACGCTCTTCAGGTACTTCCGCGTCGGAATGGTCCGACTCTTGAAGCTGAACGAACACTGAAATTTGCTCATGTAATATTTGGGCTGCTCGCCGGACCGCTTCTTCAGGGTCAATCGTACCGTTCGTTTCAATCTCCATTACCAGTTTATCCAGATCGGTACGCTGCTCAACTCGAGCATTCTCCACCGAGTACGTTACGCTACGAATAGGACTGTACGAAGCGTCAAGTCTCAATACGCCTACGCCGCGGGTTTCCCCTTCTTCAGCAGTGGGGTCAACGACGTGATATCCGCGACCACTACTAACAGTAATCTCCATATTCAACTCACCGTCCGCAGAAAGGCTGGCCAAAAGATGATCTGGATTTACGACCTCGACATCATGATCAAGCTGAATATCAGAGGCCGTTACAACCCCTGGCCCCTTCTTTGATACTCTCAATACTGCTTCATCTCGGTTGTGCATCGTAACCGCGAGACTCTTAAGATTAAGCAGAACCGCGATCACATCTTCCTGCGCGCCGGGAACCGTGTCATATTCGTGACTAACGCCTTCAATTTTTACTTCGGTAACAGCCGCTCCGGGCATCGACGACAACAGGATCCTACGGAGTGCATTTCCAAGCGTATAGCCAAAACCCCGCTCGAGGGGTTCCAATGTCACTCGTGCACGAGTTGTAGTAACAGCATCGACATTAATCACATTCGGTTGAAGAAATTCTTCTCTAGCTTGCGACATTAAGCATTTACCTCTATTTAGTTCATTTAACTGTTCAGGTTCTGAAAAGACATGGCAATCCGCACTATCTTTCTTTGTCCAACTTATTTGGAGTAGAGCGCAACAACTAATGATTCGTCGATCTCTTGGGAGAGATCTGCGCGATCGGGCACCGCCTTGAATATTCCCTTAAAATTTTTGGCATCGACATCCACCCAGGGGACAAACCCAATCTGTTCGGCAATCTCGAGGCCCGCTTTTATTCGGAGCTGTCCACGAGAGCGTTCCCGGATGGACACCTCATCTCCGGCTTTCACCTGATAGGAAGATATATTGACTCGTGATCCATTAACCATGATGGCGTTATGACTGACAAGCTGCCTCCCCTCGGCACGGGTAATTGCAAACCCCATTCGATACACGGCGCTGTCCAGACGGGATTCAAGCAGTTGTAGAAGTTTCTCGCCGGTCGCAGCTTTCGAGCGCGCAGCCGTAAGGTAATAACTATGAAACTGTTTCTCCATCAGCCCATACATATGGCGGAGTTTCTGCTTTTCCCGAAGCTGCGTACCATAGACCGTCGCCCTCGGGCGTCTTCCGCCGGCTTTAAAGCCGGGTGGGCGATCAAATTTGCATTTGGAATCAAGCGCCCGAATTGGGCTCTTCAGGGATAGATCTGTGCCTGCTCGACGTGCGAGCTTGCAAGTGGGTCCGCGATATCTGGCCATAGCTGTTTCTCTTTTTAAACTTTAGACGCGTCTACGTTTTGGTGGACGACAACCGTTATGTGGCATCGGCGTTACGTCAGTAATTGAATTAATCTCGAAGCCCAAATTATTTAGCGCACGAACTGACGAGTCCCGGCCCGGTCCGGGCCCTTTGATCTTTACGTCAAGTTGTCGCATCCCGCAGTCCTGAGCAGTCCGCCCTGCAGTCTCTGCTGCAACCTGCGCTGCAAAAGGCGTACTTTTACGGCTCCCGCGAAATCCCGCACCCCCGGAAGTCGCCCAAGATACAGCGTTACCGTGCCGATCTGTAATCGTAATGATCGTGTTATTAAACGTGGCGTGGACATGTGCCACTCCTTCAAGGATGTTCTTGCGAACTTTTGCCTTGGTGCGTTTCTTGTTCTGGACTTTTGCCATTCAATCAGTTCCTTGCTTATTTACGGATGGGCCGTTTTGGCCCTTTCCGAGTTCGAGCGTTGGTCGACGTGCGCTGACCGCGAACGGGCAGTCCGCGTCGATGCCGCATTCCTCGGTAGCACCCCATATCCATCAGGCGCTTGATATTCATTGAAATCTCACGCCGAAGGTCGCCTTCCACCGGTAGGCTTGCAACTTCAGACCGAATTCGATCTGCATCGCCCTCCGACAATTCATGAACCTTGGTATTACGTGCAATTCCTGACGCATCACAAATTCGTTGGGCAGTTACGCGGCCAATGCCATAAACTGCGGTCAACGCCACTTCGAGATGCTTGTTTGCTGGTAGGTTAATTCCTGCTATACGTGCCACTGTTTCGCCTCTTGATGTTTATCGAACGTTAGGTTCGAGATCAACCCTGTCGCTGTTTATGACGCGGATCCACACAGATCACGCGAACGCTGCCGTTTCGTCGAATAACTTTACAATTCCGACAAATCTTTTTTACTGATGCTCTCACTTTCATAAATATCTCTCTGACTTTTGCCTTTCTAGCTAACGCGGGAGACCCATTCCACCACCCACTAAAGATGATTTTTTCATCAAACTCTCATACTGCCGCGACATTAGGTGCGACTGCACTTGGGACATCATATCCATCATTACAACCACAATAATCAGGAGCGATGTACCTCCGAAATAGAAAGGGACACTCCATTTCACAATCAAAAATTCTGGAATCAAACACACTACAGTCAAATAGAGGGCGCCCGCTAATGTGAGTCGGGAAACAACTTTATCGACGTAGGTCGCGGTTTGGATTCCGGGTCTAATCCCAGGTACAAATGCGCCAGACTTTTTCAGATTGTCTGCAATTTCTTTGGGATTAAAAACCATCGCGGTATAGAAAAAGCAGAAAAACAAAATCATGCCTGCATAAACCAAAGTATAAATCGGCTGACCAGGCGAGAGGGTAGTTGCAATGTCTTTAAGCCATCCCATGCCTTCGCTTTGACCAAACCAACTCCCCAAACTGGCTGGAAACAAAATAATGCTTGAAGCAAAAATAGGCGGAATCACGCCTGCCATGTTTAATTTCAACGGCAAATGTGTTGACTGTCCCGCAATCATTCGTCGTCCTTGTTGACGTTTCGCATAGTTAACGGTAATTCGCCTCTGGCCACGTTCGACGAACACGACAAAGGCGGTGACCAATATCGCGCCGACGAAGAGTGCGAGTACGCCAATTGGGGTAAATGCACCCGTTCGCGCCAACTCGAGTGTTCCGGCTACTGCGGACGGGAGGCCGGCTACGATGCTGCCAAAAATAATCAGTGAAATGCCGTTACCTATCCCGCGCTCGGTGATTTGTTCTCCAAGCCAAACCAAGAACATAGTTCCAGTGACCAACGTCGCGACTGTCGTGATCTTAAATCCGAGACCCGGCACCAGAACCACCGCGCCACCTGCGGCCTGCTGGCCTTCGATGGCAATCGCAATCCCGAGACCTTGGAATGTCGCTAGCAAGACAGTGCCGTATCGGGTGTATTGAGTTATTTTCCGTCGCCCGGACTCACCTTCTTTCTTAAGCGCTTCCAACTTTGGAACTACTGAAGTCATCATTTGAATGATGATCGACGCCGAAATGTAAGGCATCACACCTAGCGCGAAAATTGACAGGCGTTCAAGCGCGCCACCGGAAAACATATTAAACACGTCGACGATCGAGCCACGGGTTTGCTCAAATAAAGCTGCCACTGCCGTTGGATCTACGCCCGGAATTGGAATATGCGTACCCAGCCGGAAAACGACCATCGCGCCGAGGACAAATAAAATCCTCTGACGCAACTCAGTCAATTTTCCAATGGAGGCTAAGGGAGACGCTGCCATAAGATTAGGCTTCGACCTTTCCTCCAGCTTGTTCGATCGCCGCTCGCGCGCCACGGGTGACGCTAATTCCACGCAAGACAACCGCTCGCTCAATACTACCAGATGCAATCACCTTTGCCCGAATGGCATCATGCCGAATCACTCCGGCTGATTTAAGAATCGCAATATCGATCTCACCGACTTCAATTTTTTGAAGCTCGTGGAGACGAACCTCTGCGACCTTCGGGCGGAGAACAGATCGGAACCCTCTTTTTGGCAGACGGCGCTGTAATGGCATTTGGCCGCCTTCAAAACCCACTTTGTGAAAACCGCCTGATCGCGATTTTTGACCTTTCACGCCGCGTCCGGCGGTTTTTCCAACGCCCGACCCTGTTCCACGACCAACACGCTTACTCGCTGGTCGCGAACCTTCTGCAGGTTTGAGTTCGTTTAACCGCATTTTAATTTTCCTCAACGCGAACAAGGTGCGAAACCTTGTTAATCATTCCCCTGGTACAGGGAGAATCTTCTACTTCGACGCTTTGATGCAAACGTCTCAGGCCAAGGCCGTTCACGCAAGCCAGTTGCCGCGCACCTCGCCCGAATTTGCTCTTAACCAGCGTTAGCCGGATACGTTTTTCAGCCATCTTCGGATTCCTTTCCTCGAATTTCTTCAACCGTCTTCCCACGTCGAATCGCGACCTGCCGGGGGTTTTGCATCCCTACCAAGCCCGCCACTGTCGCTCGCGCGACATTAATTGGGTTCGTCGTGCCGATCACCTTAGCTAAAACATTCTTTACACCAGCGGCTTCGAAGATTGCGCGCATCGTCCCACCAGCAATCACACCGGTACCTTCGGATGCAGGTCGCATGACCACTCGTGCCGCGCCATGTCGACCAATCGTTGCGTAGTGAAGCGTTCCTTTCTTCAGTTTCACTTTGCGCATATTTCTACGCGCTTCATCCATGGCTTTCTGAACAGCAACCGGAACCTCTCTTGCCTTTCCGCGGCCAATGCCGACTTGACCGTTGCCATCGCCAACGACTGTCAGCGCGGAAAACCCAAAGATACGACCGCCTTTTACTACCTTAGCTACTCGACGGACGTTGATTAACTGCTCAATAAACCCTTCGCTATCGACTGAAATTTGTTCTGCTTTTGTCGCCATATTCTTTCTCGTTTTCTTATCGACTAGAGCCGTAATCCGCTTTCGCGGGCAGCATCTGCTAGTGCCTTAATTCGACCGTGATATCGAAATCCTGATCGATCAAATGCGACACTCTCAACACCGGCCGCCTTTGCCTTCTCTGCGATTCGCTTTCCCACCTCTGCCGCCGCATTTTTGTTACCGCCGTTCTTAATACTCCCCTTTACCTCGGAATCAATTGTTGAGGCGCTGGCCAGAACGCGGCCACCCGTTTGATCGATAATCTGGGCGTAAATATGTCGCGGAGTCCTGAAAACACACATTCGATTCACTCGATCACGAGCAATCTGGGATCGCGTTTTCTTGCCTCGACGTAATCTAGATAACTTCTTATCTTTCATGCTGCTGTATCTCGTTTGCCTTTATCAACTTGAAGCTGTTTTGGATTATTCTTAAATATTCAACCGTGAACACACAATTTAGTTTTACTTTTTCTTCGCCTGCTTGCGAACGACATATTCACCAGAGTAACGAATACCTTTACCTTTATAGGGCTCAGGCGGTCTGAACGCACGAATCTCTGCGGCAGCCTGTCCCACCTTTTGTTTATCAGCCCCTTTTAGGACGATTTCGGTCTGGGTAGGTGTCTCCACAGTGACTCCATCAGGCATTTGATAAACAACCGGGTGAGAAAAACCTAAACTCAGGTTTAGTTTTTGCCCTTGAGCCTGGGCTCGGTAACCCACACCGACAATCTCGAGCTTTCGCTCGAACCCGTTGGTTACGCCAGATACCATATTAGAGATCAGCGCACGGAAGGTGCCTGCCATGGCCCAGCCATCGTTCGAGTGGGGCGCAATTTTTAAAACGCCATCTAACTGCTCTACCGTAACTTCTGGATGGAGATCTAAAGATAACTCGCCTTTTGGTCCCTTAATGCTAACAGCGGTGGGAGCAACCTTGGCTTCCACACCAGTTGGTAGAGAGATTGGATTTTTAGCAACTCGTGACATTCAACACTCCAGTGTAGATCGCGCCAACTAAAAGACGCGACAAATTACTTCGCCGCCAACACCCGCTGATCGGGCATCCTTATCCGTCAAAAGCCCCTTCGAAGTCGACACCATTACGACTCCCAAGCCACCACGGACACGCGGCATATCATCAACATTGCAATAGACCCGCCTTCCTGGTCGACTCACCCGCTCAATCATTTCAATTGCGCTGTCGCCTTGCGCGTACCGAAGGGTAAGATTCAATGACTGCTTAGCCCCGTCTCCTTCAATTTTGACATCGCTGATGTAGCCTTCTTTTTTTAAAAGTTCAGCAATTGAAGCTTTTAAATTTGACGCTGGCATAGAGACCGTTTGTTTCCTCGCAGCCAACGCGTTGCGGATGCGGGTCAGCATATCGGCAATAGGATCGGACATACTCATGGGGATACCTTTTTTCTAGAAATTTTTTCTTAACTTATTGTCAGAGCCGAGACGTTCTACCAGCTGGCTTTCACAACCCCAGGAGCTTCGCCTCGCATTACGACTTCACGTAGCGCGTTTCGCGCAAGACCAAAGCGCCTGAAATAACCTCTTGGCCGGCCCGTCAGCGCACACCGGTTACGTTGGCGAGTCTTAGAAGAATCACGCGGTAACTTTTGGAGCTCAATCATTGCTTCCCAACGGTCATCATATGACAGCGACTCATCAGTCACTCTTTGTCTAATTGCGGCGCGTTGAGCTCCATACTGAGCTGCCAGCTTTTTTCGTTTTACTTCGCGAGCAATCATTGATTTTTTTGCCATAACAAATCCTATTTCTTAAGGGGGAAATTAAATCCCCGAAGTAGCGCTTCACCTTCCTCGTTAGTCCGAGCGGTGGTTGTGATGGTGACATCAAGGCCCCGAAGCGTATCGACTTTATCGTAGTCGATTTCGGGGAAAACAATTTGTTCCTTGAATCCACAGCTGTAGTTTCCACGGCCGTCAAATGCTTTCGCTGACACGCCACGGAAATCGCGAACCCGCGGAAAAGCAACGCCAATAAGGCGATCTAAAAATTCATACATTCGATCTCTTCGGAGCGTAACCTTGCATCCAATTGGCCACCCTTCTCGAATCTTAAATGCCGCGACAGATTTTCGAGCGTTGGTCACAATCGGTTTTTGACCCGCAATCTTGGTAAGATCTCCAACCGCTGCGTCCATCACTTTCTTGTCGGCTACGGCTTCTCCCACGCCCATGTTCAGCGTGATTTTCAAAATCTGCGGGACCTGCATTACGCTGGAGTAGCTAAACTGCTCCATAAGCGCAGGCACGACAGTTTTCCGATAATGTTCTTGCAATCTCGACATACTTTTCTACCTATCAGTAATCAACTTGCGTCGATCATTTCACCATCAGAGCGGAAGATCCTGACCTTCTGACCGTCCTCGAGCACCTTAATGCCCACTCGATCCACTTTCTTACTGTTCGGGTTGTACATACCGAGGTTAGAAATCCGAATTGGCGATTCCTTCTCGATGATGCCTCCCGTCTCTCCTTTGTTAGGATTCGGTTTGGTATGCTTCTTGACGATATTGACGTTATCAACTAACACTTTTTCTGTGTCAATAACGCGAAGGATTGTTCCCCGCTTCCCCTTGTCCCGACCTGCCCGGACAATTACGTCATCACCTTTGCGATATTTTTTCATGGCTATTTCCTTAGAGAACCTCAGGGGCAAGCGAAATAATTCGCATAAACCGTTCAGATCGAAGCTCCCGCGTCACGGGGCCAAAAATTCGAGTCCCTACAGGTTGAAATTGGGCGTTCAAAAGGACCGCGGCGTTACTATCAAAGCGAATCCGAGATCCGTCCGTTCGACGAACACCATGTTTTGTCCGAACCACCACTGCCTGATAAACATCACCTTTCTTAACCCGACTGTTCGGAATGGCTTCTTTAATACTGACCTTGATGATGTCCCCCACGCCCGCATAACGGCGCTTCGATCCGCCCAGCACCTTAATACACTGAACCCGACGCGCCCCGCTATTATCAGCGACGCTGAGGTTACTTTGCATTTGAATCATTTTTCTCTACCAGATAGTTGGCGGTTTTGAGTCTCTTCGGTCCACTGCGGTTAAGCAGTTGCCGAAGATTCCTGTTCCGAACGTGAAACCACTTTGACCAAGCGCCAACTTTTTAGCTTGGAAACGGGGCGGCATTCTTCAATTACAACTAAGTCGCCTGTTTTGCATTGATTATTAGCATCATGCGCATGAAGGCGGGTTGAGCGTCGAATATATTTTTTGTAGAGCGGATGCTTAAACTTACGCTCCACCACTACAGTGATCGTCTTATCCATCTTTGCACTCTCGACACTACCCTGCAATGTTCGTGTCCGAGACTGCTCCACGGATGTCTTATTTTCGCTCATTAGCCAGTCCTGCTGATTTCTGTCATTCGCGTTTTGATTCGGGCAATTTGACGCCGAACCACCTTAAATCGTGAGGGATTGGCCAGTTGACCTGTGCCTCTTTGCATGCGCAGATTAAACTGCTCTTTCCGCAACTCTAAAAGCTCTGTTTTGAGCTCGGGCGCACCCATATCTGAAACTTTTTTATCGGCCATATCGCTTAACCTTACGCCGCCTGACGCTTGACAAATGAGGTCGAAATAGGAAGTTTCGCGCCCGCGAGTCGAAATGCTTCCCGAGCCAGCTCCTCTTCCACCCCTTGAATTTCATAAAGCATAGTTCCCGGCTGAACTAGAGCCACCCAAAATTCAGGATTACCCTTTCCTTTACCCATACGAACCTCAAGTGGCTTTTTGGATACTGGCTTATCCGGAAACACCCGAATCCAAACCCGTCCACCGCGTTTGACGTGCCGATTAATCGCACGCCGTGCCGCTTCAATCTGCCTGGCTGTTAAACGCCCGCGGCCGGTACATTGAAGCCCAAATTCACCGAAGCTGACCTTACTTCCACGAACTGCGAGTCCCCGATTACGGCCTTTTTGCTGCTTGCGAAACTTTGTTCTTTTTGGTTGAAGCATCTAACTGTAACCTTATACAGGAGTGGCGGCCTGAGCACCCTTGGGCGCTTCAATCTCAGAAGCCCCAGGCATGATCTCGCCTTTGAAAATCCATACCTTGACACCAATCACGCCGTAGGTCGTGTGAGCCTCCGAAAAGCCATAGTCCACGTCTGCGCGAAGCGTGTGCAAGGGCACCCGTCCCTCCCGATACCACTCGGTTCGTGCAATCTCCGCACCATTTAGCCTTCCGGAAATCATGATTTTGATCCCTTTGGCGCCGAGTCGCATTGTATTTTGAACGGCGCGTTTCATCGCCCGACGAAACATGATTCTTTTTTCTAACTGCTGACAGACGTTCTCAGAAACCAAATGGGCATCAAGCTCTGGCTTTCGGATCTCTTCAACCGCGACTTGAACTGGGACGTTGTTGTTAAGCGCGAGAATTTCTTTTCGAAGCCTTTCGATATCCTCGCCTTTCTTACCAATGACAATTCCAGGTCGGCCCGTATGGATCGTCACGTTTAGGGTTTCGCCCGCACGGACTAATTCAATACGGCTTACAGCGGCGTTAGCAAGCCGCTTACGCAGAAAAGAACGAATCCCCTGATCTGCAACTAGGTTTTTTGAATAAGTACTTCCGGTTGCGAACCATTTCGCATCCCAATCCCGAATGACGCCGAGGCGAAATCCATTTGGATGTATTTTTTGGCCCATTGACTAACGTCCTCTTGAGGCTGC
>SHBR01000025.1 GCA_004212795.1 Candidatus Thioglobus sp. | reverse complement strand
GGGCGTGCGCAACTAAACTTGCGGTCAAACTTTCAACGTAAAAAGAGCCTCCCAACGGATCAACCACTCTGTGAACGCCAGCTTCTTCCCGCATAATCAGCTGAGTATTTCGCGCGAGATGGGCTGAAAAATCGGTGGGTAGGGCTAACGCTTCATCAAAACTGTTGGTATGCAACGACTGGGTGCCGCCGAGAACGGCTGCTAACGCTTCGATCGTGGTTCGGACAATATTGTTATAGGGATCCTCACTTGTCAGACTGACCCCTGAGGTCTGACAGTGGGTTCGCAGCATGAGAGAGCGTGAATCAGTCGGCGAAAACTTCTCCTCAACAAGCTCGGCCCAAAGCAGTCGTGCAGCTCTTAGCTTGGCAATCTCCATAAAGAAGTTCATGCCGATGCCGAAAAAAAACGAAAGCCGTGGGGCAAACTGGTCAATCCCTAATCCGCGAGAGACGGCTGTCCGAGCATACTCAATTCCGTCAGCTAATGTATACGCAAGCTCTTGTACTGCCGTCGCGCCCGCTTCCTGAATGTGATACCCCGAGATCGAGATGGGATTAAAGCGGGGCATCCGCATTGCCGTATAGCCAATAATATCCGCCACAATGCGCATCGACTCGCGAGGGGGATAGATATAGGTATTGCGCACCATAAACTCTTTTAAAATATCGTTTTGTAATGTCCCTGATAATGCTGTCTGATCCACCCCCTGTTCTTCGCCCGCAACAATAAACATCGCGAGTACCGGAAGCACCGCTCCATTCATCGTCATTGACACCGACATCTTGTCAAGCGGGATACCGTCGAAAAGAACTCGCATATCCTCGACAGAATCAATCGCGACACCCGCCATGCCGATGTCTCCCGAAACTCTTGGATGGTCAGAGTCATACCCGCGATGAGTTGCCAGATCAAAAGCCACAGACAGGCCACTCTGACCCGATGCCAAATTACGCCGGTAAAACGCGTTCGACGCCGCGGCGGTTGAAAAACCGGAGTATTGTCGAATTGTCCAGGGACGCCCGGCGTACATCGTTGCGCGCGGACCTCGAGTAAAAGGCGGAAATCCCGGTAGATCATTTTGGCGCGCAATCGCCTCAAGATCTTCAGCCGTGTATAGCGGTTTAATCGTAATCCCTTCGGCCGTCTGCCACTCAAGGTCCGTTGCGTCGCGTCCTTTTAATTCCTCTCGCGCGAGGCCACGCCAGTCGTCAAGGTTTGGGGTCTTGGTCTCATTCATCACGTATTATCATTCTGAACGGGGGTAGCCGATGGTTAACAGCGCCTCTGTAATTTCAGTGAGAATCTCTGGATCATCGATCGTTGCGGGCATCTTCCATTCTTTTCCATCAGCAATTGCCCGCATCGTGCCACGCAGGACTTTTCCAGATCGAGTCTTGGGTAAACGATTAACAACAAGCGCCTGCTTAAATGCGGCCACTGGGCCGATACGCTTCCTGACCAGCGCAACGACTTCGTCAGAAATCTCTACGGTCGAGCGAGTACAGCCGGCGTTTAATACCAAAAAGCCAAGCGGGATTTGCCCTTTCAGGACATCGGCAACTCCAGTTACGGCGCATTCAGCCACATCAGGATGATCCGAAAGTACTTCCTCCATGGCGCCAGTCGACAAACGATGGCCTGCAACGTTAATGATGTCATCAGTTCGAGACATCACATAAACATAACCATCAGCGTCAATAATGCCGGCATCCGATGTATTGTAAAAACCGGGAAATCGCTCGAGATAGGATTGAATAAACCGCTCTTTCGCATTCCATAACGTTGGGAACGATCCTGGCGGAAGTGGCAATTTCAAAGCCAGCGTGCCAATCTCACCAGGGGCAGTCTCTTCTCCCGCTTCTGACATCACCCTTAAATCCCAACCGGGCACTGGCAGAGAAGACGATCCTTCGCGAACCGGCATTGCTTCAATGCCCATGCAATTTGCTGAAATCGACCAACCCGTTTCGGTTTGCCACCAATGATCAATCACCGGAACACCGAGATAGTTCTCTGCCCAGTGCAGGGTATCAGGGTCGGTGCGCTCTCCGGCCAGAAACAGATATTTGAGGGATGATAAATCGTACCGGCCGATGTGTTCACCAGTCGGGTCTTCTTTCTTGATCGCCCGAAAAGCCGTAGGCGCTGTAAACAATACACTGACGTTATGTTCGCTGATGACGCGCCAAAATGCGCCGGGATCCGGCGTACCAACCGGCTTGCCCTCGTATAGGATGCTCGTGTTGCCAGCAAACAGTGGCGCATAAACAATGTATGAATGCCCCACGACCCAGCCTACATCTGATGCGGCCCAAAAAGCTTCGCCCGGTTTTACGCCGTAAATATTCTCCATGGTCCACTTAAGCGCAACAGCATGACCCCCGTTGTCCCGCACCACACCTTTAGGCTGGCCTGTCGTGCCAGATGTATACAAGATGTACAGCGGATCGGTTGCCTTTACAGGCACACAATCATGCGGACTCGCTAAAGCCATTTCAGTATGCCAATCAAAATCTCGACCATCCACCATGGCCGCCGCTACCGCTGGCCGCTGCAGTACGATGCAGCATTCCGGCTTTTGTGTTGCAAGGTCAATCGCCTCATCCAAAAGCGGTTTGTACTCAACCACACGGCCGGGCTCAATCCCGCAGGAGGCGCAGACAATAGCGCGGGGCGTCGCATCATCAATCCGTACCGCTAACTCATTCGCGGCAAAACCCCCAAAGACAACGGAATGAACAGCGCCAAGACGAGCGCAGGCCAACATTGCGACTACGGCTTCCGGCACCATTGGCATGTAAATGATGACCCTGTCACCTTTCGAAATCCCTCGCGCGGCCATTACACCTGCGAAGTGAGCAACCTCGTCTCGTAACTCAAGAAAACTAAACGTTTTTTTATTTCCCGTCACTGCAGAGTCATAAACGAGGGCCGGCTGATCGCCCAATCCGTTTTGAACATGGACATCAACCGCGTTAAAACAGGTATTAAGTTCGCCACCCACGAACCACCGATAATGAGGGGGATCCGAATCATCCAAGACCTGATCGAAGGGTCGAACCCATTCAATATTTTCTGCGGCCTTTTCCCAGAACGCTTCCGGATCACCCAAAGATTGTTTGTAGATACGGGCGTATGAGTTTTCGGTGTTATTGCTCATAATTGTTTCTCGTGGCCTTCAGCGACACTCCGTTCAAAATTGATGCGTTCGTTTCGCAAATATCAAATACCGCTATCATGATGCTCTGGTAAAATTTACCCACATTTCAAGATAAAAAAATTTAAACAGGTATTCGTCGTTTTGGCGTCCAGCCATCCAATCGCATCGGTTATCTACTCGCTGATTGTAGCGGTTTGTGAATATTTCCCAAAGGAGCACTTATGAGCTATCAACATATCTTAAATAAAAAGCACGGCGGAGCCGGCCTTATCACTTTAAATCGGCCAGATGCACTAAACGCCCTCTCTGACGATTTGATGGACGAACTCGGCCACGCTTTGTCTGATTATGAGGACAATGACGAGATCGGCGCGATCGTGATCACCGGAAGCGAAAAAGCGTTTGCGGCCGGTGCGGATATCAAGAACATGCAAGATCGTTCATACATGGACGTCTATCTTGGAAACTTTATTGGCCGCAACTGGGAAAAGGTCACCGACTGTCGTAAACCGGTCATCGCAGCGGTCGCAGGTTACGCCCTCGGCGGTGGATGCGAATTAGCGATGATGTGTGACTTTATCATCGCCGCAGAGACAGCAAAGTTCGGACAGCCCGAAATTAAGATCGGCATTATCCCTGGCGCAGGCGGCACGCAGCGGCTCACGCGATTCGTCGGCAAATCAAAAGCCATGGAAATGTGCCTGACCGGAAGAATGATGGATGCAGAAGAGGCCGAACGATCTGGTCTTGTCAGTCGAATCGTTCCTGCCGGCGAACTTATCGACGAGGCGTTGAATACCGCTCAATTAATCGCAAGTCTTTCCAAGCCTTCGGTTTTTATGGCGAAAACTGCAGTCAATAAGGCTTATGAAACCACTCTGGCCGAGGGCGTATCTGCGGAGCGACTCATGTTTCAGTCGCTTTTCGCAACCGATGACCAGAAAGAAGGCATGGCGGCATTCTCGGAAAAGCGATCTGCGATCTGGAAAAACAAATAATGAATGTCGACGGGAATGCCTATCGCTCAATCTGGATTGATGCCAATGACGATTTAGTGCGGGTCGTTGATCAAACCAAACTCCCGTTTCAATTTGAAATAAAGACGCTTGATTCGGCATCCCAAACTGCCGATGCCATTCATGACATGATTGTTCGCGGGGCGCCACTCATTGGCGCGACTGCAGCTTGTGGCCTGTTTTTAGCCGCAAAAACTGATCCCAGTGATCATTATCTGAACAGTGCCTATCATGAGTTGCTCAGCTCCCGCCCCACCGCTGTAAACCTTAGGTGGGCCCTTGATCGAATAGTTCCGGATTTATTGGCCACAGCGGTAGATCAGCGAAAAGGGCGAGCTCGAACATTAGCGCAGCAAATCTGCGATGAGGATATAAAAACCAACAGCGCGATAGGTGATCATGGGCTCGGACTTATTCGCGAAATAGCAGTCAAAAATTCTGACAAGATCATCAACATACTTACCCATTGCAACGCAGGATGGCTCGCCACGGTAGACTGGGGAACCGCGCTTGCGCCAATTTTTAAGGCGCATGATTCGGCAATTAAAGTGCATGTTTGGGTCGATGAAACTCGGCCGCGAAATCAAGGCGCATCCTTGACAGCATGGGAACTCAACGCTCATGGCGTCCCACATACGGTGATTTCGGATAATGCCGGGGGGCATCTCATGCAGGAGGGTGTCGTCGATTTATGTATCGTCGGCTCCGACCGGACCACTCGGGGGGGAGATGTATGCAATAAGATCGGCACTTATCTGAAAGCCCTTGCGGCTCACGACAATCAGCTGCCGTTTTATGCGGCTCTTCCCAGTTCAACGATCGATTGGACAATCACCGATGGGGTGGGCCAAATTCCCATTGAAGAACGTGCCGAAGAAGAGGTCACCCACATTTTGGGCATAGATGAGCATGGCAAAACCCGGAAAATTCGGCTTATGTCACAAGAAAGTCATGCCGCAAACCCCGCCTTTGATGTCACTCCCCGACGACTCATAACCGGAATTATTACAGAGCGTGGGGTCGTAGCGGCTAAAGAAAGCGATCTTCTGGACATGTTTCCAGAGTTTATTGACACCCCAACTCTATAATCGGAACTTAAGATCAAAGTAATAATCCACGAGCAAGAAAAATTTTGCAGCACTTTAACTTGAATATTTGGCGTCGCACACGATCGATCACAGTTGCCTTTGCGTTAGGTGCTGCGGTTCTAATTACTAATTCAATCGCGCAAACCGGTGACGCACTTCCACTTCTCGAACCCGATGTCCAACACAGCCGATCACTCAAACTTATTAATTACTTTGTCGAGCGTTATCACTATCAGAAAACCCGCCTCGACGATTCACTGTCCTCCCAAATTCTTGATCGATACCTGAGCGCCCTAGACAATAGTCGGGCTTATTTCACAGCTTCCGACATCGAGGCGTTCGAATCCTTCAGGTTTAGTCTCGACAACTCGCTTTCAGGCAATAACGCGACCCCTTTTTACGAGATCTTTAACGTCTATCAGGAACGGGTCCTCGATCGACTCGAATTCGCAATTGGTCAACTCGATACCTCTTTTGATTTCTCGATTAATGAAGACTACCCATTCGACCGAGACGAAGCGCCATGGGCAATCGACAGCGCCGAGCTCGATGAACTCTGGCGGAAACGTGTTAAAAATGACGTGCTCACTCTCAAACTGGAGGGTAAGTCGGATGACGACATTATCGACACTCTTCAGGACCGGTACTCGCAACAAGAACGTCGGACTCGTCAGATATCCAGTCAGGATGTTTTTCAAACCGCTATAAATGCTTACATGACCTCGATCGAGCCGCATACGGGTTATTTTTCGCCGCGAGCTACTGAAAATTTTAAGATTCGAATGAGTCTGTCGCTAGAGGGTATCGGCGCCGTCTTGCAAATGGAAAATGAATTTACGGTCGTCCAACGGGTCGTTCCGGGCGGTCCGGCAGAACTTGAAGGAAATCTCAAAGCCGGCGATCGAATTGTGGGTGTCGGTCAAGGCTCGGATGACGCCATCGTTGACGTGGTCGGTTGGCGACTCGATGACGTGGTCGATCTGATTCGCGGAGCCAAGGGAACCATCGTTCGACTCCAAATTCGACCAGACCCTAAAAGCGGCACCTCTGAATCCAAGTTGCTCGCGATTACGCGAGACCAGATAAAGCTTGAAGAACAAGCTGCCCAAAAAAGCGTGATCGAGATTCAAGACGGCGATCTCCGCCATCGAATCGGGGTTATAGACATTCCCACGTTCTATGTCGATTTTGACGCCCGAGCTCGTGGAGACGAGAACTTCAGAAGCACCACATCGGACGTCCGCAGACTCATTACCGAACTTGAAGGCGACCAGATTGACGCTCTCATTATCGATTTGCGCGGCAACGGAGGCGGCGCCCTGTCCGAGGCGACAGCGCTAACCGGCCTTTTTATCGAATCAGGGCCCGTTGTTCAGGTTCGAGATGCTCGAGGGCGAACAAGAATCAATCATGACCCCGAGAATGATCTAGCCTACGCCGGACCACTTGCCGTTGTGGTTGATCGAGATAGCGCCTCAGCATCCGAAATTTTTGCAGGCGCTATCCAGGACTATCGTCGCGGCATTATCCTTGGGGAGGATACGTTTGGTAAGGGGACCGTTCAGAATCTTATTGATTTAGATCGATATGCCCAGGACTCAAGTGTGCCGCTCGGGCAGCTAAAAGTCACAATTGCACAATTTTTTCGGGTGAGTGGCGCAAGCACGCAACACCGGGGTGTTGCCCCGGACATTCAAATACCGTCGGCTCAAGTCATTAACGACTACGGCGAGCGGTCGCTTAAAAACGCCCTACCCTGGGATGAAATTGATCCCGTCGAATTTTCGAGCTACCCCGAGCCGATACAAGAAAGTGAGTTAAGCACGCTTCGGTCACTTCATGAGGGTCGAGTTAATTTGGATCCTGATTTTACCTATCTCAATGGTTTGCGGGCAATTGATCAACCCCTTGCCATCGCTACCAAAATATCCCTTCTGGAAACTGATCGCAAGCGCTCGAGAGATCAACGCGCTGCTGATCAGGAGGCCTTGATAAAAACGCTTGCAGCCTCCCATCAAATGACTCCGGAAATCAGTCAGGATATTCTTCCGCGGGATATCATTCTTATCGAGTCGGCTCGTATCTTGGCCGACTTTACATTCGGTAATTTTGACGGGCGAATCGTTGTGGAGTCAGGCTTTGACTCAATCAACAGCAATAACTTGACCACCACCCCGGTCACTCCCTCAACGACTCAATAACTCTTCAGAACTCAATAGTGCGTTTCTCAAAATTTGGTGATTACCTAAAAGCGGACTCAGGCATCCTGGGGCTGATGCAGGATATCGATGCCGCCATGACAGGTCCTGATCCCATGTTGTTGCTGGGTGGTGGCAATCCGGCACGAATTCCGGCTGTACAGGAGGTGTTCCGAGTTTCGATGCAGCAACTACTCAATGATGGCGACCGATTTGAAAACATCGGGGGGAGCTATGACGGGGCTAAGGGCGATTCCGTGGTTGGGCATGCGCTAGCGTCACTTTTTAAAGAGAGATTTGGCTGGGATATCGGACCCGAAAACGTCGCAATCACCAATGGCAGTCAGAGCTCCTTTTACACGCTTTTTCATCTTTTTGCCGGTGAATATAGTGACCACCCATTTCGCAAAATTCTTTTACCACTGACACCTGAATACATTGGTTATTCGGATATTGGCATGGGCGACAATCTATTTCGATCTTATCAGCCTGCAATTGAACTCCAGGGAAATCATGAGTTCAAGTACCACGTCAATTTTGAGAATCTGGTTGTCGACGATGATATTGGGGCAATAGCGGTCTCCCGCCCAACCAATCCGACGGGTAATGTATTGAGTGATTCAGAAATCGCCAAGCTTCGAGCGCTAGCCCGATCCCACGGTGTCCCCCTGATTCTGGATTCAGCCTACGGCGCACCTTTCCCAAATATTGTATTCCCCGAGATCACCACCGATTGGGATGAGAACACAATCCTCTGTTTGAGCCTTTCTAAACTTGGCTTGCCTGGATTACGTACCGGTTTCGTAGTCGCCAACGAAGAGGTCATTCGAGCAATCTCGGGTGCAAATGCAATCATGGCACTTGCGCCTGGCAGCGCAGGTCCCGCACTTACACGAAATATGATCGAGGACGGGCGCATCCTAGACATCTCAAACGACCTCATCCGGCCCTACTACAAAGCAAAAGTGCAAAACGCAATGACCTGGGTTAACCATGCCATGCATGACCTACCGTGCCGCATTCATTCTCCGGAGGGTGCTATTTTTCTATGGCTTTGGTTTGAAGGTCTACCGATTACCAGCGAATTGCTCTACCAGAGACTAAAAGCCCGCGGCGTATTGGTCGTTTCCGGTGAGCATTTTTTCCCAGGCTTAAGCGCGCCTTGGGCTCATCGTCAAGAGTGCATCCGGGTATCCTATGCGCAGGAGCCCTCGATCGTAAAAAAGGGTATTGAGGTGATCGCAGAAGAAGTCCGCCGCGCATTCCACGACGGTAAATAGCAGCGCTGCGGTTTTTTAGCCCCTCGGTTCGAATGAACGCGTTGAGCGAAAGATATCCCAAATTAACTGGAATACGTCCGAAATCTCATTAGCCCGGTCGATTACAACCCTGTCTACTTCTGATGGGGCAAACCATCGCCCTTCAGATATTTCGTCAAGATTCGGAACTAGTGCTTTACCCGTATCAACACGATAAATCCATGAAAACTCCATTCCGTTTTTCTCTCCGGCTTCTAACTTGAAGAGCCGCTGAGGCGTCATGCTCAGCACCAGTCCGACTTCCTCTTCGATCTCTCTCACGCAACACGCATCATAGGTTTCACCCGCATCCACATGTCCTGCAACAGACGAATCCCATAACCCGGGGTTTTCTTTTTTATGCAAACCTCTTTTTTGCAAAAATAGATCGCCGTTGTTATTAAAGATCAACACGTGAACCGCTCGATGCCGCAATCCAAGCTCGTGAACTTTGTCACGACGCTCAGTTCCCACAACATGATCGTGCGAGTCGACCACCGATAACATCTCAGCATCTTCGCGCAAAGCGTTCATCGTAAAAATACGCCTAGCTGGAAATTTTTCTAGCGGGCGGTTTTACCCTTTGCTGGTCTTGCCAATTGGGATCACACCATACTGGCGCATCATTCACGTCCAGCAGGTCTTTGCCTGCAATGAGATCAGCCGCACGCTCGGCAACCATAATAGTGGGTGCATTTAAATTACCGTTTGTGATCGACGGAAAAATAGAAGAGTCAACAACCCTAAGACGGTCAACCCCCCGGACGCGACAATCCGCATCTAGCACGGCATAGGCATCGCTATCTCTTCCCATCTTACAAGTACAGGATGGGTGATACGCGCTTTCGACACTCTGACGAACCCATTGATCGATCTGTTCGTCAGTCTGTACCTCCACTCCTGGACCTATCTCCTCCCCACGGTACTTATCCATCGCGTTCTGCCCCAAAATTTCCCGGGTATGTCGGATCGTCGTCCGCCAATCCTCGATATCCTCTCGAACGGTGAGATAGTTAAATAATACTTTGGGGTGTTCACGAGGATTGTCCGAAACAATGCTCACCGAACCTCGACTTAAAGGTTTGTTTGGACCCACGTGGACCTGAAATCCATGACCATCAAACGCAGCGCGGCCGTCATAGCGCATGGCGCCCGGGAGAAAGTGATATTGAATATCAGGTGAACGTCTTCCCGCTTTTGTCCTGATAAATGCACAGGACTCAAAGTGATTTGTGGCACCGAGGCCATCCTTAAATAGCAGCCAGCGAAGTCCAATAAGACCTTTATTCCATAGAGAAAGCTTGGAGTTCAGGGAAATCGGCTCCAGACATCGATACTGAAAATAGACTTCCAGATGATCCTGAAGATTTTTCCCGACGCCCGGTAAATCAGAAACCACGGGGATCCCCACCTCCTGAAGATCACTCGCGGCACCAATACCCGACCGCTGCAGTAGCGTTGGGGAACCGATCGAGCCTGCCGAGAGAATGACCTCGGTTCGAGAGAACACCTGAAACACATTGCCATCTTTCTCGTATTCAACACCGACTGCACCATCTCCTTCAAAAAGCACCTTGCTGACCAAAGTCCCCGTAATGATTCGAAGATTTGGCCGATTTCGAGCGGGCTTAAGGTATGCATGACTCGTCGATGCTCGTTGGCCTTTGTCGACGGTCATATGCATTTGACCAAATCCTTCCTGCTGAAAACCATTGTAGTCAGAAGTCGCGGGGTATCCCGCCTCAAGACCTGAATCAATAAAAGCCTGATACAGTGGATTAAGACGCATGTCATTACCCGCGCAAACAGCAAGCGGCCCTGATCCTCCGCGGTACTTATCCGCCCCGCGATTCCAACTCTCGGCCCGCTGGTAATAAGGCAAGCACGCCGCATAATTCCAACCCGATGCACCACTCGCCTCCCACTGATTGATATCTTCCGCGTGACCTCGGACGTACACCATTCCATTAATTGATGAAGATCCGCCAAGACCTAATCCCCGCGGACAATCCATCACGCGACCGTCAAGGCCCGGTTCCGGAACGCTCTGATAGCCCCAGTTAAAACGCCGCGTATTCATTGGCATTGAGAGCGCAGATGGCATCTGCACGATGACGCTTCGGTCACTCCCGCCAGCTTCCATTAAAATGACGCTGACATCTGGATCTTCACTTAGACGTGAAGCCAAAACGCATCCCGCAGACCCTGCGCCGACGATCAAAAAGTCACAATCCCGCAAGTCGATCTCCTTAAGAAATACTATCTATCGTGTTATCTGCTGCAAGACACGGCGGCTACTGAATAGAATATCCCATGCTCTCTAACTCATTAGTCTAGCGGGAAAGTTTACCCTGCCTTGTAAATTATAAAACACAATATCCGATGCACTGATTGTTCCCCTGCACTGACTTCGGACCTATTTTTTTTTGCTGCCAACGAACTGTATAGCCAAAAGTAGCGCCGTCGAGATTCCCACCATAATAGTGGAAATCGCGGCAATAGTTGGATCAATAAAGTCCCGCAAAGCAGCGAACATATGCTTGGTTAAGGTCGCGTTATTACCACCCGAGACAAAAATGGCAATAATCACTTCATCAAAAGAGGTCAAAAATGATAGCAGCCCTGCTGTGACCACCGAAAACTTAATTTGCGGTAAGGTCACGGTGAAAAAAGCTTTTATTCGGGTCGCCCCTAAACTTCGCGCAACACGCTCTTGATTAAGGTCATAAGATCGCAAAGCAGCCGTAATAACAATCATCACCAGTGGCGTGGCCATTGCCGTATGGGCAAGAACAAGTCCCGTGATTGAATTATTTATCCCCATTCGACCAAATGCGTAAAACGCTCCGATCGCAATCAGAATCACAGGCACAATCATCGGTGTTATCAATAACAGAAAGATGCTTTTCGCAAACCGATGCCCCGACACAAACAGGGCATAGGCCGCCATCGTTCCAAGTGGAGTGGCTACCAAAAGCGTCAAAAATCCAACTTGCAACGAAGTCACCGTCGCACGCATCCATTTAGTCGAATCGAAATACTCGCCATACCAACGCAGAGACCACTGTTCTGGCGGGAATTCCAAATACTGGGAATCGGAAAACGACATGGGAATAACAATGAGGGTCGGGATAACCAGAAAAAGCATGATGATCGCCACAAGCACATACAGCCAAAAACGATCGCCATGTGAGATCTGGGTCTCGGTTGCAGGACTTGTCCACCAACTCATATATTTAGCCTACCTTTTACCAAACAAAGCAGTATCGAATTTGAAAAATCGACCTGCAAGGTACAAGACCAAGACAGTCGCCAGCAACAATACAACGCCGAGCGCACTCGCAGCGCCCCAATCGAATTGATGCTCCAAAATAGCAGTAATCTGTGTTGCGACCATGACCACCCGGCCTCCACCAAGAACCGCTGGTGTGACATAGAAGCCAAGACAAAGCACAAAAACAATCAAAGAGCCCGCTGCCAGTCCAGAGACTGAAAGTGGAAGATATATGCTACAGAAAGCTCTTACTGGAGAAGCCCCCAGATTAGAGGCCGCCTGCATCATATCTGGCTCAATTTTTTTCATCGCGCCATAAAGCGGTAAGACCAAAAACGGAAGCATAATATGGGCCATGCCAATCAAGGTACCTGTCATGTTGTGAACCAATTTAACAGGTGAATCCCACAGTCCAATTTGAATGGCCAGATCATTCAATAAGCCTTTTCGCTGCAACAGAACCAACCAAGCGTAAGTTCTTACGAGAAGCGACGTCCAAAACGGCAGTAAGACTGCCAACATAAAAATCCCAGACCAGCGGCTTGGTAATGCTGCAAGAAAATAGGCAATTGGATAACCAAGTGCAACACAAATAAGAGTCGTAAGCGCGCTCACCTTAAAGGTCGCTATAAAAACGCGCGCGTAGGACTTGTACTCCACCATTTTTTGGTAATGCTCAAAAGAAAAGCTGCCTTGACTATCGACAAAAGAGAGATAAAACAACCACCCAACTGGCAGAATAACGACCAACGCAATCACAAAAATCGCCGGAAGCGATAACCCTAGAAGCATCCATTCCTCGCGCTTTTTTTGCGATTGAAGCTCCTGACTATGAAGCGACGATTTCTCAATGTCAGGGCTCACCGGCACAATTTCCACCTCACATTTGACCCTCTTCAGGAATCAAAATAACATCCTCTCTCATTAATCCAACAGAAACGAGCGCGCCCAATTCAAGTGATCGCAACCTCGATCCCGCGCCTGTGCCAAACCGCACGGACAAAATTGTCGTGTCATTAAGGGCAACCAACGCAAACGCTGTTTCACCTTGAAAAACGTACTCCGTCACCCGACCCCTAAATACAACTTGTTTTTCTGAAGTATTCGCACCTCCTTCAAGAAGATGGAGCCTCTCGGGTCGGATTACGAGGCGCCAGTTAGACACCGAAGAGTCTGGAGTTGACGAAGAAATAATTTCGGCGCCAAAGCTCAGGCGTCCGTCGCCATCTCTGGTCAAAGCCAGCATGGTCGATTCGCCAATGAAATCGGCGACGAATTGGTCTTTTGGGCGGTTATAGATTGCTTCCGGTGTGTCGACTTGAACCAACTCGCCATCGTTAATGACCGCAATTCGATCCGACATGGTCAGCGCCTCTCTCTGATCATGTGTCACATAAACGGTGGTCACACCAAGTTGTCGATGAATCTGTTTGAGCTCAATCTGCATATGCTCTCGAAGCTTCTTATCAAGAGCAGACAATGGTTCATCCATGAGTAAAATTCGCGGGCGAAACACAAACGCTCGCGCTAAGGCAACTCGTTGGCGCTGGCCACCCGACAATTGGTCGATGCCTCGATCCCCCAATCCGGACAGTTGAACAGTGGCAAGAGCCTCGTCCACTCGACCCCTCGCCTCTTTAGCGGCTAACCCACGCAACTTTAGAGGGAAGCCTATATTTTCAGATACCGTCATGTGTGGAAAGAGCGCGTAACTCTGAAATACCATCCCCACATCACGCTTATGTGGAGGGGTGAGGACCATTTCCGCGTCACCAAATTTAATACTGCCGGCATCAGGTCGATTAAATCCAGCAATAGCCATTAGCAACGTTGTCTTTCCGGATCCGGAAGGACCGAGAAGGGTTAAGAACTCGCTACTTTTTATCTCAAGATCAACTGAGTTAAGAGCATTTAAATCCCCATACTTTTTGGTAAGCCCGCGTATCGAGATTGGCAACGCTGTTGAGTTATTCATCGATGCATCTTCTTAATTCACAAAAATAAAGAGTACTGCCGAAGCTAATCGACAGTACTCTAAACGACAGTATTATTCGCTTAATAATTCCATATACAGCTCAAGCGCCTCTGCGCGATGAGTCGCATACCAATCGAGACTAACAGGCATCATCAAGGGAACATTTTTTGGATGCGAAGGCAGGGCTTCAAGGAGTTCCTTCGGTGCTGTGGTTACTTCGTAAGCCTTTTTATTGGTAGGTCCATATGTAATGTGAAAAGGAAGATTGGCCTGATACTCCGCCTTAGATATCTCGGCCAGAAATTTCATAGCGGTTTCTTTATTTGGCGCCCCTTTCGGCATTGCAAAACAATCATAGTCAAGAAGTGCTTGATTAAATGTGTAACCTACTTTTGCGCCATCTTTTTTAGCATTATCAAAGCGGCCGTTCCAGCCCGTGATCATGTCAACCTCGCCATCCTTCATTAACTGGGCCTGCATAGCGCCGGATTCCCAGAAAACAGCGATATGGGGCTTCAGCTCGCGAATCTTGTTGATAGCGCGTTCGATACCCGCGCGGGTTGATAACACTTCGTAAACTTTGTCAGCCGGCACACCATCAGCCATGAGAGCGGGTTCAAGCGCCCCATCGACATTGTTAGCGCGATAGGAGCGCGTTCCGGGGAACTTTTTGACATCCCAGAAATCAGCCCAGGATTTTGGCGCATTTGCGCTACCTGGCTCACCATACTTATCAGTATTCCAGGCCATAACCGTCGCGAAGACGTCCGAGCCGACACAGTAATCCGTATAGAGATTTGGATAAAAGTCCGAAACATCGACCACACTATAATCAATCTTTTCGAGACAGCCCTTTGCGGCTGCGGCGGCTGCGCCTCCAGAACCCGTCACAACAAGATCCCACGACACGGAGTTGGACTCTACCTGCAAACAAGTCTTGGACATGCTTGCGCCAGATTCACGATTAATATCGATTCCTGAGTTTTTTGAAGCATCATTGAATAGCGCATTATCTTGTGCAGCGCCATAACTTCCGCCCCACGATACCACTGTGATCGGTTCTGCAGCGACAGTTCCTGAGCATAGCAATGCGACTACACCCCCAATAAAGAAACCTCTAGCATCCTTCTGTAAATTTTTAACCATCTTCATCTTCTCCAAATAGTTTATGGTTTTCTTTTCTTTTTGATTCCAGATTATTAAGACCGCAAATCCCGAAAGCAAAAGGCAATGCTGGGAACTTTTATTAATCTGAAGCAACACTACTCTAGCAGAACTTTTTCAAATAACCCCAGGGCTTGATAAATATCATGCTCCGCTATAGCAACTGTTAATATTGGGATATTACCCAACGCGTCAAGTCATCCGATGCTTGCCCAAACAGCGCTTCATCTTAAGCTAGACTCCTTATAAATCTTACTCAACAAAATATCTCTCCGTTGCTAAGCTCATCCCGCCTCAAGATCAAGGAATCATCAATAAACGCATCATGTGTTGTCTTTGATAAGGATGGCACGTTAATTGATTTCCATAAAATATGGGGACCGAGGCTTACGCGTGGCGCTCACAAACTCGCTCGAGAGTTAAGTCTTTCAAATGAGTTTTACCGTCATCTTTATCGTGCTCTTGGGTTCGACGATAAAACAGGCGTCACGGACGGCCAAGGCCCGCTCGCGACCGCGCCTTTAAATCAATTCGCTACGATTGTCGCAAATGTCGTTTTCCAGCATGGCATTTCGTGGGACAGCGCCTGTGAATTAACGGACCAACTCATGGTCAGTGAAATGACGGCCGGGCCGCGGCCAGAAGAGTTGATTCCACGCGGGAACATTAAGCAATCACTTTGCCGACTTTACGACGCTGGATTTGCGTTAACGGTTGCCACAACCGACAATCGATTAGCTACGCAATCAGCGTTGGATGCGCTCCAGATTGATTATTTTTTTTCAGACATCCGATGTGGTGATGATGTGGGACCTGTAAAACCTGATGTGGCCGTGCTTGAAAGCATCGCTCTATCCCAACAATGCCGAGTCGATCAAATTGTGATGGTCGGAGATACGGTGAGCGATCTTATGATGGCCAAGAATGCCGGTGCCAAATGTTGCGTCGGAATTCTAGGTGGCGCGGGAAGCGAAGATCAACTCAACGCCTTGGCAGATTTTCTGATCGAAGATATTGGAGAAATTCAACCGGATGTCTAGGGACTCACTTCAGACTTCTTAGGAAATTTTCCTGAGCCTTGCTCTCTACAGTGCCTGACCGGACCGCTCGGACCATACTAATTGCAATATCAGGCGGGTTGCCAGACAGGATCAACAAACGCGCTGCAAGCGTGCCAGTCCTTCCAAGGCCCGCCGCACAATGAATCAGCAAACGCTGACCTTCATTAAGCGCCGAAAACCACCTGTTTATCGCTTGATCTACTTGATCTGAGGCTTTTGGCGCGCCGAGATCTTGAAGCGGCCAATGCTGCCATCTAAATTCGACACTCAATATTTCAGGCAGCTCAGAAATTCCAAGATAATCAAATTCATGCGTCTCGACGAGAGAGATAACCTGATCTGGGCGCCAATCCCGGATGAGCATTAAATCTTCATCAAGATTGCGTTGGCGGGCAACGCCATCACTATGGTGCTCAATTCGGCCGGGGCAGCAACACATCCCAATCATTCCCAATGCTTCTCCAACAGGCAGGCTGTCAATCTCTAATGGCGCACCAGGGGTTTGCAAAGGGTAAACCGTTCCAGCCCGGAACTACCACGAACCCGTATTTGGCATCGATGACCAGGGGGCCGCTGGGCTGAGCGCATCTCCCTTCTGCAAAAGTTCAATAGAGATGCCGTCGGGAGATCGGACAAATGCCATCCGACCATCTCTCGGTGGACGGTTTATCGTCACGCCTTTATCTATCAACTTTTGGCAAAGACCATAAATATCATCAACCGCATAAGCAAGGTGTCCAAAGTTGCGCCCGCCACTATAGCTTTCAGGATCCCAGTTATAGGTCAACTCCACTTGAGCATCATGATCATCAGGCGCAGCCAAAAACACATTGGTAAATCGCCCTTGCTCTGACTCATACCTTCGGATTTCCTCAAGCCCAAGACCATCGCAATAAAAATCAAGCGCGTCATCAATGTTAGACACTCTTACCATCGTGTGAAGATATTTCACGGCTGACTCCCTATTTAGTTATCGCTCGATCGGCGCCATGCCTGCGTTTTTGCCTCTATTCCGCGGCTTAAAAAGTAATGCAGTATCTTAACGCCTGCAGCTGTATAGAAAATCATCATTCCCATTGCAGCCGCGGGCGCGATATCTCCTGCATCATCCATGTTCAGGACCGCGACCGAGGCCAGCGTGGTATGCGGAGAATATAAAAATACAACCGCAGAAACTGTTGTCATCGCGTTAACAAACAGATAAATACTGATGTCTAGAATTGCTGGCGTACAGACCGGCACGGTCACCCTAACAAAAGTTCGATAAAAAGGCTGTTTAAGTGATGCCGCGACTGATTCAAATTGCGCATCCATCTGCTTTAGCGCAGTCGTCGCGGTTAAATGGCTGACCGTATAGAAGTGCGTAATGGTGCTAATCACTAAGATCGCCATGGTGTGATAAAGCACATTAAGGGGATTGGTCGGCATATTAAAAAAGAAGATATAAGCAAGGCCTAACACCAGGCCAGGAACCGCCATGGGCAACATCGCCAAAAACTGAAACGCACCTCTGATCACACCCAGTCCTTTCCCCTTCTCTACGAGATAAGCTCCGTAGAACACAATAATGGTTCCAAAGACTGCTGTGTACGAGGCCATCTCGATTGAATTGAAATAACTATCCCAGCCGCCACCGTCCATAAGATCAAATTGATAGTTACTTAACCCGAGCGACAGGTTATAGGGGAAAAATTTAAACAGTGCTGCAAACTGGCACATGCCCAGGATTCCAAGAATAAAGAAACTGACCACAAGGGCATAGGCGAGCATGCCGTTGTCAAACCGTCGACTGGGTTTGGGCTCAAGCGCAACCGCGCGGGAAGATAAAAGGGCGACCTGCTTTTTTTGAACTAATCGATCTACAAAAAATGCGAGCGCTGCAGGAATAAGCAATACGACTGATACGACGGCACCCATTTCAAAATTTTGCTGGCCAATTACCTGTTTGTAAATATCTGTGGCCAATACGTTAAAGTCCCCTCCAATTACCTTGGGCGCACCAAAATCGGTGACCGCGAGGGTAAAAACAACAAAACCCGCGCTGATCAATCCATATCGAACGCCCGGCAGCGTAACGGTAAAAAAAATCCTTGTCGAACTGGCTCGCAGTGCCGTTGCCGCTTCATACAATCGCGCGTCCGCAATTGACAGCGCGGTGATGATAATGATCAGCGCGTGAGGAAGAGTAAAAAAGACTTCTGAAATAATGATGCCAATGGGCCCATAGATTTCATGGCCAAACAGTGCCCAATTAATAATACCCTGCCGGCCAAATAGATAAATCAGCGCAATTCCCGGCAATAGCGATGGCACCAGAATCGGAATCATTGCAATTGTTTTAAAAATCGGCTTACCTGGCATTCGACTTCGGGTGAAGCCGTAAGCGAGAACGAAGGCGATCGAAACCGTAATGACAGTCGTTACAAGACCAACAAATAGGCTATTTTTAATGGAATACACCAGCGAAGGTGTTTTGAAGTAAGCAAAGTAGTTCAAAAGACCCACGAATCCGCCATCTGAATTCAGCACACTTTTCGATAACATGACGTACAACGGCATCGCTAACGCAACGACCAGATATGCACCGATGACCAGAATAAACAGGCGCATTAACTTGTCATCCGAACTGGACTTGGCCTTGAGCGGAGAAGCTTTATCGCTCACTTGCACCTCAGTTGCTGCCATCACTTATTCTCTTGATAAGCAAGAATCTTCTCGGGAGGCAATCGGAAACCCACATCACCTCCTGCCTCAATCACAAACCGGACCGCGATATCTGTAGAAATATCAGCCAGCAGGGTCGATTCCCATCCCTCTGGCGCTATCGTTACTCTCAAAAATGCGCCAAGGTATTCGGTGGAAACAACCTTTCCGAGAACCTGATCGGTATTCTGTTCGTCTTTTTTATTAAGAATTTCGACATCCTCTGGACGGATAGCTAACCGGGCAGACTCCCCCTGGCGTAAGTTGTCCGGTGAGAATTTTACGAATCCTCCCGGATGTTTTCCTTGATTAGCGGATTCAACAACTACATTTATAAAATTCATGGTTCCGATAAATTGAGCAACAAATTCTGACGCCGGTGCCGCGTATATATCCTCCGGACTGCCTATTTGCTCAATGCTGCCGTGATTCATGACCACGATCCGATCTGCCATCGTCAGCGCCTCTTCCTGATCATGTGTCACCATAATCGTCGTGACGGCTAAACGTCTTTGCAGATGTTTTATTTCTTGGCGAAGATGCGTTCGAACTTTGGCGTCCAGCGCCGACAACGGCTCATCCAGAAGCAGTAATCCCGGAGACGTTGCTAACGCCCTTGCTAGAGCTACGCGCTGTTGTTGTCCACCCGACAGCTGAGACGGATATTTTTTTCCCTGATCGGCAAGGTCCACCAGAGCGAGAAGTTCTTTGACTCGACCTATTACCTCGGAACGAGCCGCACGACGACTCTCGAGACCATAGGCCACATTCTTTTCAACAGTCAAATTTGGGAATAATGCATAAGATTGGAAAACAATCCCAAAATCTCGCTCCGCGGGAGGCAAGATAGAAATATCGATGCCTGCTTGCTCTATCCGCCCTTGAGTTTGAATATCGAGGCCAGCGATTGCTCTAAGCAGAGTTGTTTTTCCACAGCCCGAGGGGCCAAGAAAACACACAAACTCCCCCTCGAGGACACTTAGAGAAATATTTCTTAATGCCGTGAAATTGCCAAAATTTTTGGCCAGGTTCTCAATTCGAAGAAATGCGTCAGTCATCTCTCTCACTCCTTGTCGAACTCGAATTCATTTCACTATGTTTAGTGATTCACTTTTTCCAACGCCAAAAAAACGGCTGGTTACTGATCTCTCAGTGACCAGCCGCTCTTTTAAACAGCGCGGAACTAGCTCTTCGGCTCAGACTTTGAGTCGTAACGCTTTTGCCATTCAGCAAGAATCCGTTTTCGATTGCTCGCTGCCCATTCAAAGTCGTTATCGATCATTGACTCAGGGATGTTGTCCGGGAAATGCTCTACCGGCTTTGCCAGACTCTGAATGCCAATAACCGCATATCCCTCGTTATACATTTTGTTAGCTTTTTCACTAACCGACCAATCGGCCAACGTCTTGGCAGCGTCTAGATTTTTAGTCCCTTTGATAATCGCAGTCGCTTCCATGTCCCAACCGATACCCTCGCTAGGGATGATCACCTCAAGCGGAGCGCCAGACGCCTTGGACTTGGCACCACGAAACGCGAACGACACACCAATTGCCACTTCCCCTCTTGCAGCCTGTTTACACGGCTTTGAACCGGAGTGTGTGTAATGCCCGATATTCTGATGCAACTTGTCCATAAACGCCCAACCGCCCTCTTCACCAAAAAGCTGCAACCAGCTCGATACATCAAGGAAGCCCGTTCCTGAAGAGTTCGGGTTTGGCATCGCGATATGGCCCTTATAAACAGGCTTGGTTAAATCCTGCCAGGACGATGGCATCGGGAGACTATTTTTATCCGCCTCTACTGTATTAACACAGATTGCTGCTACCCATGCGTCCATTCCGGTCCAGGCTGGCGGGCTGGATTTATCTCTGAACTTCGGATCCAACGCATCCAGTCCTGCAGGCGCATAAGGCTCGAGCATTCCCTCGCCTTTCATCAGCAGCAAACTCGTTGCCGCCAACCCCCAAACAATATCTGCCCGTGGATTCGCTTTTTCGGCCAATAGTTTGGCGGTAACGATACCCGTTGAATCTCGGACCCAGTTTATATTGATATCGGGATGATCCTCATTGAAGCGAGCTGCATACTTCTTGAGATCTTCCGCTTCGACCGCGGTGTAAACCATCAGATCTGTAGCGGCGCTCGCACCAGTAGCGATCCCCATTGCAAGTAGCGCGCCGGCGATCACGGATCCACCGCGATAAAATGACTTCTTCATATAATCCTCCAGTTGATATAAAAGGGGCTGCCCCCTGGGAAACGCAACGTTAATTTTATTCTGTTACATTTTTATTACGTTGTGATGATAAATAATAGTGTCTTTAAGTTTCTTAAGCAACACGAGCATTAGATCATCTCTAAATGACATGATTTCTAGAAATCATCCGGGTTCTTCAACTATTCCACCTAAAACAACAAATTTTTATAGAGCGCCGTGATATGAGTTGGTCCTACCTATGAGTTTTCTTGATTTTTTCAAACGTGAAGCAGGTCTTCTTCAAACCAGTAGACGAGTTGAGCAGCAAGTAGACGAATTTTTATCCATTGTCGTTGAAGCGGGGGAGGTGTTCCGCGCGGCATTTCATGTCTATATCACCGCCGGACCTTCGACCACTTTTGAAGCTCAATTTGAAATCATCAATGATCTTGAGCACCAAGGAGATGATCTTCGCAGGGAAATTGAAACTGAACTTTACGCCAAAACGCTCATTCCAGACCTCCGCAGTGACGTCCTACAACTTGTCGAGAGCATTGATAAAGTCACAAACCTTTATAAGTCTAATTTGTTTCGATTATCTATTCAGAGCCCCGAAATTCCCAAAACGCTTCATTCGGAGTACGAACGATTGGCAGAGGCTGCGATTGAATGCGCAGATGCCCTAATCGAAACGACTCGCTCCTTTTTCAAGGATCACACGGTTGTGCGAGACGGTGCGAAGCAAGTCGCCGCACTCGAGACGCGCGCCGATGAAATTAACACCCCATTGCTAAGAGATATCTTCAACAGTGACCTTGAGCTTGCCCATAAGATGCAGTTAATGTATTTCGTGGAACGATTAGATGCGATTGCAAATCAGGCTGAAGATATCTCTGATCATCTGTCTATTCTTTCAGCAGGATGCCATCACGCGTTGGGCATTGATCATTGCTGGCGCATTGGGGGCCTACCGTCTTGGCGCGAACAACATTGCTAATGTGATGGGCCCACTTGCCCACTCGATAGCATTCCCGGATTTAATTATCTATCAATTACTCCATCTTTCGGGATTACAACAACTTTTCTTATTGGGCGGTATAGCGGTGGCAATTGGCGTCTTTACCTATTCCCGACGCGTGATGATGACCGTTGGCAAGGATCTTTTTGAGCTATCTCCCGTTGCAGGTTGGGTTGTCGTGATGGCACATTCAATCGTGTTACTCCTTTTTACGTCTAAAGCGCTAGCCGAATGGCTTAACGGAGTTGAGTTACCGTCGCTCCCCTTGGTGCCGGTGTCGAGCTCACAAGCCGTGATCGACGCAGTCCTCGGCATAGGTCTCATAAGGGGACGGCACGGTATTCGATGGTCGGTGCTGGGCGAGATCGGACTAGGCTGGGTGCTGACCCCACTAGCATCTGGACTCTTTTGTTTCACAGCGTTAGCTGTTTTAGGGAGATTTAACCCTTAAGCCAAAAATGGGGCCTAGGAAACGTCTGAACCGACCTCACTTTTCTGGTGATGGCGCGCTAGCCCAAGCTCGATAAGTTCATCGATCAGTCTGGGATATTCAAGTCCGCTGGCCTCCCACAATCGAGGATACATGCTAATTGGCGTGAATCCCGGCATGGTATTGATTTCGTTAATCACAATTTCGCCTGATGGCGACATTAAAAAATCAACTCTTGAAAGTCCCGCGCCGTCGACCGCTTTAAATGCCTCGATAGACATTTCCCGGATTTTCTCCGAGACGGAGTCGGGTAAATCTGCCGGCACAATCAACTGGGAGCGATCGTCCAGATACTTGGTCGAGTAATCATAAAACTCTGCCCCCGGAACAATCTCACCGATAATAGAAGCCCGCGGGTTGTCATTTCCAAGTACCGCACATTCGAGCTCTCGCGCGAATTCAACAGAACGCTCCACCATGATTTTTATATCGTAACAAGCGGCTTTTTGAATCGCTTTCTCAAGCGAATCCCGATCAGTGGCTTTTGAGATCCCGATACTTGATCCAAGATTTACAGGCTTTACGAATACCGGGTATTCGAGCGTATCCTCAATCTCTTTAATTACCTGACTCGCATGGGATTGCCAGCGGCTCTTGTGAGCGACCAAATAATCAGTTTGAGCAAGGCCTTTTGCCATAAAAACGGCTCTCGCTAATTCTTTATCCATGCCCACTGCAGAAGCCGCGACGCCTGCGCCGACGTAAGGCAGGCCGGCCAGCGCGAGTAAGCCTTGTACTGTGCCATCTTCCCCGTTCGGGCCGTGCAACAACGGAAACACAATATCAAAGACTTGATCAACTGGACGACCATTATCTGATCGAATAAGCGCTCCCGAGTCTATTGCCAAGTGGACTGAGGTCATTTTTTCAGGCGAGACCACCTTACCTTCAAGCGCGTCATACCCGCTCTCGCTAAGACACCATTGTCCCGAGCGACTAATCCCCACCGGGACCACGTCATATCTGTTGTGATCAATTGCCGCGCAGACCGATCGCGCAGAGATCACTGATACCTCATGCTCAGCAGACTCGCCCCCAAATAATAATAGAACCTTTAATTTTTTCACCGAAATTCCTGGTGCTTAATCACGCAACGTTATCAACTAAAGAAGCGAATCGCTGGTGTTCTCTTCAATATATCGCTGAATGTATTCCGAGAAAACTTGCCGAACCGCTCGAGTCACTTCACCGCCGCCCTCTGGGAAATCGAGTCGCTCACCGTTCAAAAGTGTCAGTGACGCACAGGGCATCACCTCTCGAGTTGCGCTCGTGACAAAACACTCAGTGGCATCGAGCAACTCATTAACGTGAATATCCTCTTCCACGCTATCCACGCCGGCCTCTTCGAGGGCTTTGTGGATATGCTTTTTTGTTAGACCTTTCAAGTTTCCCGCCCCGGGCGTCACAAGACGACCTCGGATAACAAACCAAACATTGCTATTTGCCGCCTCTGTCACAAAACCATCCCGACTTAACATGACGCAGTCATCAGCCCCCGATTGGCGCGCCTCGGTCAATCCCATAATATTGTTAAGATAGTTTCCACCTTTAATATTTGGATCAAGGGCGTTCGCTGGATTCCGTCGAACTTTTGGGATCATCATATACATCCCGCGATCATAAAAAACAGCGTTGTGGCTCGGTAGCGTGTTAACAATAATGACATAGCGCGTTTTTAGGTTTGGATCGGGATACAAATCAACCTGCCCGTCGCCACGCGTGATCTGGTAACGTACGTACGCATCTTCATCATGTGATACACCAGCAATTTTGGCAGTGCGCTTAATCTCAAATAATAATTCTTCCCTAGATTGACTGATTTGCATCTGGATAAGCCTTGCCGAGTTCTCAAGACGCTCGAAGTGATCATCAAGGAAAAGGGGTACCCCCCTGTAGGTCCTAAACACTTCATACACCGAATCCCCATAAAGAAATCCCCGGTCAAGGACCGGGATCGAAGCTTCTTTGGCAGGGCAGATTAGACCGTCTACGTTAATGGTGGGCGCGATCATTGAATAAGCAGTCTCTCGATGTATTTGTCGACAACCGAAACCCATGACGTTTTCGGCAAAGTTTTTAAGGGGTTAAACCATTATATTATCGCTCTCGAGTCGATGGGGAATGACGATAAATTTTCAAACCCCAGATTAACCCCCTCCGCGTCCCTATCGTAAGCGAAGATGACAATTAACCAAATATTTCGTGAGGGGCATCAAGGCTTGGCAAGGGTCGCTTGTCTCCTGGGCGGCGCGGTTTGGGGATTGTATTGGATCCCGTTACGCACACTGGATAGTGCTGGGATCAGCGGCGCCTGGGCCTCGGCCTTATTTAACCTCATTGCGCTTGTATTTATTGCGCCACTTATTTTAATTAGATTAAGGCCGTGGCTGGCCGGGGGATTACAAATCCAGCTAACCGGCGCAACCCTTGGGCTCACGCTTCTCGTATATTCAACCGCGTTTCTTTACACGGATGTGGTGCACGCTATCCTGCTTTATTACCTCACGCCGATTTGGGGCGCTTTGTTTGGCCGCCTGTGGCTTAAGGAAAAAATCACTCCCGACCAACTCGTCGGGATCGGGTTTGGGATAGTCGGCATGATGGTTATTTTGCATATTGACGAAGGCTTTCCATGGCCTCGCAACATTGGCGACTGGATGGCCCTTAGCGCTGGAATCCTTTGGGCGCTCGGCGCCACGATGACCCGTCGATTTCCCGAGCAACACACTCTTGATATTGTCAGTACATGGTTTTTATGGTGCACCATTTTTGCCATTATCGCGGGACTGCTCTTTCAAGGCCCGCAGAGCGTTCCCGATTTGGCAACGACAATCCCAGTGGTCTATTGGGTAGTTCCCATCGTTGTGTTGATCGTGATCCCCACGTTCATTGCAATTACCTGGGGCCTTCCACAACTCAATCCAGGAACCTCGGGGCTTCTTTTTATGACCGAGATTAGCGTGGTCACCGTTTCTGCCGCAATTCTCACCGACGAACATATCGGCGTTCGCGAAATCCTAGGAGTCGTGCTCATCAGCCTAGCCGGGCTCGCCGAAGTGCTCTTACCCCGTCTGCGGCGGGTCAGCTAAATAATCAGATCTAGGGCTTTTGTTTTGGCTGGTCCGCGCTTTTTTTGCCCCGGTTGTCAGGATGCTCAGGAAATGAGGCTCCGGGAAACCAGACGCTCCACGCGGGAAAATTTTGACTATTTGATGCGCCCAGTCTCGAATCGCGGGATTTTGGATAATTCGAGTTTCGACTCACCTTTGGGTGTCGCCGACTAAACCACCGCTCCGCAATCCGGGTCAGACTTCCCCGCTCGCCCACCGATTGCCCTTCCTGAGTCGTATATGTCTTGTCATACTGCAGTGGTTTTTTATCCATCATGCTACCCGTGCGTCTTAAATATCAAGGAACGGCAATGGGGATAATTCTAAATCAGGGCATCCAAAAATAGTATCTATTTGAAAAATAGCTGTCGAAAATGTTTTAGTAGTTCACAACCTAAAAAACGGAATCGAATAATGAGCATAGTCGAGCAGATCCTCACCGCATGGGACAAAACGATGGAGACAAAGGATCCAACCCATCTTGGCACCCATCTGGACGACGAATTTGAATTTTGGAGTTCTGATGAATCTGTCAACTCAAAGGCAGAAACACGAGAATGGTCAGCAGCAGGCGGCCTTCGAATCGGAAACTTCAGGACGATATACGAAGACGACAAGGTGAGTTGTGCGACCCATAATGTTACGGAAGATGGTGCCGGACCCTCGACCGTCATGTGTTTCGTAAAGCATAAAAATGGAAAAGTGACTTTCTGGAAAATCCTGCGCGCATTTTCCGCTGAGTAGAGCTAAACCCAGTTAAAACGGGCAATGCCCGTCTGGAGCGTTTTACGCTCAACCTCCGATTAACTTAACCTCAAGGATTATTTGAGGCATTCAGGGCAAGGCATAAAAAAACCCAAGGCAAAAGCCTTGGGTTTTTAAAAAAAATGCCTGGCAGTGTCCTACTTTCACATGGGGAAACCCCACACTATCATCGGCGCTATGCGTTTTCACTTCTGAGTTCGGAATGGATTCAGGTGGTTCCCACACGCTATTGCCGCCAGACAAGCTTTGTGCCTAACTGAGTAAACAGTCAGACGAATAAGGTAGTGATAAGACGGTGTTACTGCGGTAAACAGCATACCAGTCTTCTTGGGTGTTATATGATCAAGCCTCACGGGCAATTAGTACGAGTTAGCTTAACGCATTGCTGCGCTTCCACACCTCGCCTATCAACGTTGTAGTCTACAACGACCCTTTAGGGACCTTAAAGGTCCAGAGAAACCTAATCTTGAGGGGGGCTTCCCGCTTAGATGCTTTCAGCGGTTATCCCGTCCGTACATAGCTACCCAGCAATGCCATTGGCATGACAACTGGAACACCAGAGGTACGTCCACTCCGGTCCTCTCGTACTAGGAGCAGCTCCTCTCAAGTTTCTAACGCCCACACCAGATAGGGACCAAACTGTCTCACGACGTTCTAAACCCAGCTCGCGTACCACTTTAAATGGCGAACAGCCATACCCTTGGGACCGGCTACAGCCCCAGGATGTGATGAGCCGACATCGAGGTGCCAAACACCCCCGTCGATGTGAACTCTTGGGGGGTATCAGCCTGTTATCCCCGGCGTACCTTTTATCCGTTGAGCGATGGCCCTTCCATACAGAACCACCGGATCACTAAGACCTGGTTTCCCACCTGCTCGACGTGTCAGTCTCGCAGTCAAGCACTCTTATGCCTTTGCACTAACCGCGCGATTTCCGACCGCGCTTAGAGTACCTTCGCGCTCCT
>SHBR01000024.1 GCA_004212795.1 Candidatus Thioglobus sp. | reverse complement strand
GAGAATTGCTGAAAAGCAATACCGAAGCGACAACTTTTTAAGGCGTTATTGAACGATGAGTCCAAAACCACGATTGGGAAAAGGTCTGGATGCGCTGCTGGGCGGCAGCGCTGTGAAATCAAGCTCCGGAAGCGGTGAGCTGAGACAATTATCTGTTAGTCGTATTAGGGAAGGCCGGTATCAACCGCGCACCCGGATGGATGAGGGATCTTTACAGGAGTTAGCGGCGTCAATTTCCGCGCAAGGCATCATTCAGCCACTCTTGGTTCGCGAGACGGCTGGCGGGGGCTACGAATTAATCGCCGGTGAGCGCCGCTGGCGTGCCGCTCAACTTGCGGGGCTGACCGAGGTGCCAGCTGTGGTGCGCCGGGTCCCCGATGAGGCAGCGCTCGCTGTGGGTTTGATCGAAAACATTCAACGCGAAAATCTCAATGCCATCGAGGAGGCAGCCGGTCTTAAAAGATTGCTGGATGAGTTTGGTTTGACTCATCAACAAGCGGCACAAGCTGTTGGACGTTCTCGCGCCGCCGTCAGTAATTTGCTCCGTTTGCTGAGATTGGAGGCGAGTGTGCGCGAAGATCTGGAGGCAGGCTTGATCGAAGCAGGACATGCGCGAGTGTTGCTTGGACTCCCTAAAGATCAACAGGCGATTGTTGCACACACTATCGTAAAAAGAGATCTCTCGGTGCGTCAAACCGAGGATTTAGTGCGACGGATGCTTGAGTCAGAATCGGAAGGCCCAAAGAAAAAGAAAAGGAAGAGCCGAAGCCGAGATATCAAACGACTTGAAGAGATGCTCTCCGAAAAGTTGGCAGCACCCGTGCAGCTCGAGTCAAAAAATGGCAAATCAGGCAAACTGATCATTGTCTACAACTCTCTTGATGAATTGGACGGCATCATTGAGAGAATTGGGGACTGATCGCTAATTTTTTCGACGTTAGCGTCGGCGAATCCCCATGATTCTTCCAGCTTGCTCTGGTTTGGGTAAATCCTTGTGAGCATCGAGCAGGCTATTAATCGTTGAGTCTATCGCTGTTGGAAAAGGGGAAGAGCGACGGCTTTCGAGATTCACATGCATCATGATCTGTTCACTGGTGGCTGCAAGGTATTCCTTCTCGGGGTTGAACATTTTTAGAAAATAATGGACTCGTTTGGTATCAGCATCAAGAAGCTGACAGGTAAGCCGCAGAGGGTCCCCGAGGTGCAGTTCCTGCAAATAGTTGATGTGCATTTCTAATGTAAAGGTGGATGATTTTTCGGACGCGAGATATTCTGGTGTAATGCCGACCTGTCGCATCAGCTCGTCGACGCCCTGATCGAATGCGAGCACATAGTACGCGACGTTCATGTGGCCGTTATAGTCAATCCACTCGGGTAAAACAGTTTGGTTTCCAAGCATCATTTCGCTTGCTGAGGACGGAAGGTTCATGATGGATTTTTCTCCAGATTAAGTTGGTTTACAGCATCCGTAATTCGTTGTTCAACGTAGAAACCATAAAAATCCGAGATACCTGCACCCACAAGGGGCTCAGCTAATTCATGACCATTTGGGTTCACAATTTCGAGAGTGGGCACGATCAAAACGCCGCGTTTTTTTGCGAAATCTGGGTGATCAACAATTGAGCCGCCAAATTCTCGAAGCGTATTTTCGCTGTCAATAATCACCTCACGCAAAATGATGTGATTCCGATATTTAGGATCGTCTGCAATATGATTGAACACCTCGGCCTTAACACGAACGCAATAGTGACAATAACTCGCTGTATATAAAATCAAAATAACCGCATTTTTCTCTTTGGCGTTTGCGCCATCAAATTGAAAATTTAGCGCGGGATTTATTTTGCTGGCATGAGCGCACGAAGCCATTAAGAGTGCAACCAAAAGAAATCGTTGTAAAAAAAATCTCATCATGTCGAAATTATATGATTGCCCGTCGTTATTATCGATTAGGTTACTGTGAGCAAGTTTTCGATTCCAGGATAATTTTCTCGGGAAACACAGTATTTTGAAGTTGCGCGACTCCAAGGCTCCCCCGTCTCTAAAAGTTCGGCAAGAAGTGTGGAGTTGGTAACGGTAGTACTGCCGATGACATGAATCCCGCGCTCGAACAGTGGGTCAGGTAAGCAGGACGCAGTGGGTCCAATGAGTGCGGTTTGAGCATCGCGCGAACAATTTTCAATCACTTCGTCAAGGGTATGGTTGATCAATGTTGAGCCTGTAATGAGCACCCGATCACAATCTTTGACTTGATTAATGTTCGAGGTCATTTCGAAGGGGCCTGAACGATCGAGAAACTTCTTGTCTTTTTCAATAATGGTTAAACGAGTTTTTCGCTCCGTTAGCCTTTTAACGAGAGGCGGGAAAAATCCGACCATGCCGACATGCTGTGCAGAGTCGATATCCAACTGGCCAACGGGATCGCTCGCCTGATCAAGTTGATAATGTGCAGCTTTGAGAAGATGTTGGCTGACCGCATTAAGAACGCCGAATCCAATGGCGGCCTCGAAAGGGTCATCGCTGTTGCACCAATTTAGATAGCTTATCGTGGGGGCGTCTAGTTGTTTTTGGGAATTGAACTGTTGTAACCGAGATTGGGTATCACCAAAACCCGCAAAAAAAAAGCCACAGCTTCCGTCCGTCAGGGAAATAACGCCAAATTTTTTATCGCGGCGATGCGGTATATTTTCAGAAGGCGGATAAAGTTGTGCGATATCCGGTAATTTCCGTTTCTCGCATACACGAAGTACGCAGGCTTCAATAGCGGAATGAATTGTCATCATGTCTTCAAAGTTATCGACCTATTTCGATTGCCGGACTCAAGTCTATAGTAAGTTTCGAGGGCCTGAATTTGCTGATATCGCTAATATGTGGCCAAGCGTGTCACGCGATCGGATTATAGAATCGTGGCGAGTTAACCGATTGTCTGTTACGCAATAAGTTTATCGCAAGAGCACTCATCAGCTTTATTTTTGCGAGACGACTGGCAGGCCAACAAGCAAAGCCGTCCTGAAATCGCTCTCGGCATTAAAGACCCAACCGGTTACCTGTTGTTGCGGCAGCACCAAGATTAATACGGCTTGAAGTGATTTATGTTGATTTTTAGTTTTTGATTAGACAGTCGAGAACTCGTTCTGACGCCAAGCTTCATAAACAGCGATCGCAACAGAATTTGAAAGATTTAGGCTCCGGCTTGATGGTGCCATGGGAATAGTGACCCGATGTTGTTCTGTTGCGAGCTCTCGCGCCATATCCGGCAGACCCCTTGTTTCAGGGCCAAAAATAAGCGAATCGCCGGGCTGGAAATCGCACTGGGTATATGAAACATTATGCTTGGTCGAAAACGTAAAGAGTCGTTCTTTGGTCTGATGAGACGCGTAGTCTTGAATACTTTCGTAGGTTTTTAGCTCAACATTTTTCGCGTAGTCCAGGCCGGCTCGACGAAGTTCCCGGTCGCTGATTGAAAACCCGAGTGGTTCGATCAGATGTAAGGAGCACCTCGTATTTGCACAGAGCCGAATAATATTTCCTGTATTGGGCGGAATCTCCGGTTGATAGAGTACGATCTGAAACATCAGTTCAGATTGTTATATGGGTTTCAGAACAACTAGCAAAACCGCCCCAACTAAAATCAGAACAGGAAATTCGTTAAACCACCGGTAGAAAATATGGCCGTGAACGTTGGTTTCTTTCTGGAAGCGTTTGACCAATCGACCGCACCAGAAGTGATACCCGATGAGTACAAGGACCAAACCAATTTTAAGTTGAAGCCAGAGTGATTGGTCGCCAATGCCATAGCCTACCCAGAGCCAGATTCCAGAAAGGACTGTGAGCACTGCTCCAGGGTTCATGATGCCGTAATACAACTTCCGTTCCATGATTCTGAACTGCGCACGAGTTGGCTCATCTTCAGTCATTGCGTGGTATACAAAAAGACGAGGAAGGTAAAAAAGTCCCGCGAACCAGGTGACCATAAAAATGATATGGAGCGCTTTAAGCCAGAGCACAGTCATCACTTTGATGGGAGGTCATTGCCAAACGAATGATAAAAAGGAAATTAAGTCGATTGTTAAGTCAAATGATCTTAGCACGCGCTAGGAGCCGTTGTTATGAGTCCGGTAAAAACCGCTGGAGAATTTCATCTAGAAATCGCCACCCGAGTGGCGTTGTCCGAACATGATTTTCCTTAATCTCCAAAAGACCATCATCAACAGCACTTGAGATCATCCCGGATTGGGATGACCACTGTAGCCCGGTGCGTTCTTCAAAAAGTTCAAAACGAAAGCCCTCTTTTAACCGCAAGGCATTGAGTAAAAATTCAAATAAAAGATCCTGCTGTTTAATGGGAGCACCAATTTGCGGTGTTTGCTGGGGCACCAAGGGATTCATATAGTGTTTCGGATGTCGGGTCCGAAACCATCGGTAAACCGCACGCTCGATGGTCATCTTGCTATGGGCGCCAGCACCAATGCCGATGTAGTCACCGAACTGCCAATAGTTAAGATTATGAGCACATTGGTAGTCAGATTGTGCGAAGCCAGAAACCTCATAGTGCCTGAAGCCTGCCTGCTGCGCTTCGTATTGAACTGCAGAACGAATGATCCAAGAGTCCTCCTCGTCCGGCAATATGGGCGGCGTTGCCGCGAACGCCGTGTTGGGTTCGATAGTCAATTGGTACAGTGAAAGATGTTTGGGTTCATGGCTAAGTGCAGACTCAAGATCCAATAACGCAGATTGTTTATTTTGGTCTGGTAATCCAAACATTAAATCAATATTAAAATTGTCGAATCCCGATTTTTTGGCGATTTCGCATGCGTTGGCGGCCTGTTTTCCATCGTGAATGCGTCCAAGCGAGCGCAGGCTTTCATCATTAAAGCTTTGAACGCCTAGTGATAATCGATTCACGCCATAACTTCGATAACCTTCAAAGCGAGCGGCGTCAGCCGAGCCTGGATTTGCTTCAAGCGTTATTTCTGCATTCTGTTCTAACACTGAAGTTTCGTTCAAATACTTAATTATTCTCCCAACTTCCGATGGGGCAAAAAGGCTCGGTGTACCACCACCAAAAAATACGGTTTTGAATTTTCTTGAGCCACGCAACGAAACCGTTGATTCAAGATCCGCGAGCACTTGATCAGTATAAAGATCATCGGGTAGATCGCCTTTTAACGAGTGTGAATTGAAATCACAGTACGGACATTTTTGTTCGCACCATGGGAGGTGCACATAAAGCGCGAGAGGCGGTTTGATGGGATTTTCTCTAGTCTGGCAAGCACAGGTTTCGTGCTTGACCGTTTCGGAACGCCCTGATGAGGTCAGCTACTTCGTCGACAAGACGTTGGCGCGCCTGGATAGAGGCCCACGCGTTATGTGGGCTGACAATCAGATTTGGAACATCGCCACTCAAAAGCGGCTGACGGCTGTCGGGTGGTTCCAGTGTCAGTACATCGATCCCCGCTCCCGCGATCTCTCCGGTGCGCAACGCTTCCACCAAAGCGGATTCGTTTACGATTCCGCCTCGTGCAGTATTGATGAGGAGAGCGCCCGATTTCATTCTTTTAAGTTCGCGGTGGTCGATGAGATTGTTTGTATCGTCGTTCAGCGGGCAGTGCAAAGAAATCACATCAGAGGTATCGATTAATTCGTCGAATGACACCCGGCCCGGCGGGATAGTCGTCGTCCCGGGTCTTGCAGCAATGATAACGTTCATCTCAAAGCCCTGCGCGATCCTTGCAACCCGTTTTCCCAGATTTCCATATCCAATGATGCCGAGCGTCTTTCCGGCAAGCTCGTTTATTGGATAATCCAACAAACAAAAGACCGGGCTTTGATGCCAGCGACCTTCGCGTACTGCGTTGGCATAATCGGACAGGCGCGTATAGAGCGCAAGAATCATCGAAAAGACATGCTGGCTGACCGCGGGGGAGGCGTAGTCGCGGACGTTACAAACTGAAATAGCTTTGCGTTCTGCTTCTTCGAGATCGATATTGTTTGTTCCGGTTGCGGCAACAATGATGAGTTGAAGACTAGAACTCGCCAAAGCGCTGGCGTTGATCGCGACTTTGTTGGTCACAATGACATTCATATCCGCAATGCGCGCCATGGTTTGATTGGGTAGCGTACTGCGATGCCAATGCCAGCTTTCAAGACTGTTCTCGAGAGATGAGGTGATTAAATCGTTCTGGTCAAAACTGCCAGCGTCAAGGATTACGCCATGCATTCAGTCGGGTCTCTCAGCGTAACGTAAGCGGTTTAGGGCGCGACGCTCTTTTTTAGCAGGCCGACCTTTTTGTGATCGATAGGGGGGTGAATCTGCTCGTAGCCGAGACGATAATGCTTCGCGCGCCTTGATACTTTTTGGGTCTTCTGTAAACGTGTGAGAGGCTATTGTGGCTGATACTCGTTTATTGATTAGAGACAAAACCGTAATTTTTGAGACAAAGAGCCCTCGCCGGATGAGGAGCCTGTCGCCGCATCGAAGCAGTTTTGAGGGCCGGCAGCGTTGGTCATTGATAAGAATATGCCCCGCATTAATTGCGGATACCGCATCAGGGCGTGTTTTAAAGAAGCGTGACGCCCACAGCCATCGGTCTACTCGCATCGTCTTGACTGGATCCATATTCGCTACCCTGACACGATCTGGGTGATCTGTAAATTATCGGTCGTTTAGGGTGGAATGTTAAAATATCACTAAAAACCCATCACCCCTATGGATATGAAAAATATTAGGCCACTTTTTGTTGCTTTCACGTTGTTATTTTCGCTCCGTGTTTATGCGCTGGGTCCTGTTGATGGCGAGGTTGGTGTTTTAGCGTGGGGCGTCGGTGATTATGAGACGGGCGACTTTAATACGCCGATGGTCAGTAGCTATGGTGAACTTTGGCTTGATGAACGCTGGGGTTTTCGTGGCGCGTTATATAGAGTCAATGAAGATAGTGTTCAAATGGCGCCAGATGAACAGACCTTTTTCGATTTTAAGTATCGATTGCTAAGTGCGACAGATTCAACTTTTCTTGCGTTAGGCCTCGGTTGGGAGCAGAACCGGTTTGGTGCAGAGGGTAGCGGCTCTGGTCCAAGAATCATGGCAGAGGGACGGGTGGGAATGTTGGGGTTTTTGAAGATTTATACCGAAGTTGGATGGGCGCCATCGTTAGGCGATGTTGGGGCCAGGCAAGATATCTCCTCGATCGCGGCGGAGGCTGGATTGGTCCTGGATCCTTTCCCATTTTTTGATGTCCGGCTCGGATGGCGTTACCAGATTACTGATTACAAAGGTGTTTTGACCGGATCTGACGTAAGTGAGGCAAGTTATGGCGTCATTATGGGAGCTGGTTTTCACTGGTGATTCCTGAAAAAGCGATTCGTGGCTTTTTCAAAAGTCATCACCCTTTTATCGACGATTCCGACTTGCCCAGAAGGGCTGAAGTTGCCCTGGTTCTTGATGTGTCATTAGATAATAATGATCCCAATATTTTGTTTATTCAGAGAGCCGAGTGTGAAAAAGACCCTTGGTCGGGCCAGATGGCTTTCCCGGGCGGTCGTCGAGAAACGATTGATTTGGTCGATGGGGATGCCGCTTGCCGGGAGACCGCCGAGGAGATTGGTCTCCAGATTGGGACTGCGCAATTAATCGGACGCCTTAATGACATGCGCGGTCGTCACGGAGGGCGATCGGCGGATTTAATGATTTCGTGTTTTGTGTTTGTTACTGACCAAATCGACCGGCTTGTGCCCAATCATGAGGTCGCTGATGTGATGCATTTGCCAATCTCACAACTCCTCGACCCCTCACTCCGAACTTCGGTTCGCTATGATGCGGCTGGAGATATTGATTTCCCCGGTATATTTTTGAGCACGAAAGACGAGCGGATTATTTGGGGTCTAACCTATCGTTTTTTAACAGATTTTTTTTCCTTGTTTGATCATCATTTGCCTTCAAAGTGAGTGTCGATGATGATCAAAATTCCAATATTTTTTTGATAGAGAGGCCAAACATGGCGAGATCAGACAATCGGCAACCTGATGAGTTACGGCCCATCAGATTCACACGATCATTTACGCGACACGCAGAAGGCTCGGTGCTTGTTGAATTTGGCCAAACCCGCGTGCTTTGCACTGCGAGCGTGGAAGACCGGATCCCGCGATTTTTGCATGGGTCGCACCAAGGCTGGATTACTGCTGAATACGGCATGCTGCCGCGAGCAACCGGCGAGCGAACCGCCCGGGAAGCCGCACGTGGTAAACAGGGAGGCCGGACCCTTGAAATCCAGCGTCTGATTGGGCGATCCCTACGGGCAGCGGTTGATCTTAAGACGATTGGCGAGCGAACGATTACCCTCGACTGCGACGTGCTGCAGGCGGATGGCGGCACGAGAACCGCCTCGATCACGGGCGCCTGGGTTGCTTTGGCTGACGCGATGGATCATTTGACCGACACCGGTAAGTTAAAAGTAGCGCCGGTTATTCACCAGGTTGCATCTGTGTCGGTTGGGCTAAAAGATAACGAGGCGCTATTGGATCTTGATTATGCTGAGGACAGCACGGCAGACACGGATATGAATTTTGTGATGAATGATGAAAATCGTTTTATCGAAGTCCAGGGCACTGCCGAGCATCAGGCTTTTAGCGAGTCAGAGATGCAAGCGATGACGCAACTGGCAATCAAGGGCATCCAGCAATTAATGGCTGAGCAAAAAACAGCGCGCAAAGCGAGCTGTCCATGACCGATGAGATTGTTTTAGCCTCAGACAATGTGGGCAAAATCAAAGAAGTGAATGCACTTCTGCGAGGGCAGCGTTATATGGTAGTGGGTCAGGGTGAGCTGGGTGTTGTGCCCGCTGAAGAGACCGGAACCACGTTTGTGGAGAACGCAATTCTCAAGGCAAAGAATGCGGCCTCGCAAACCGGCCGCGCGGCTATTGCCGATGATTCGGGTCTCGAAGTCGACGCCCTAAATGGCCAGCCCGGTGTTTATTCGGCTCGATTTTCCGGAGCGGGCGCGACAGATTCACGCAATGTGGATAAACTTTTATCAATGCTTGAGGATACACCCGCTCAGGATCGCACCGCGCGTTTTCGCTGTCTGATGGTGTACATGCGGCATGCTCAGGATCCCACGCCGGTGATTTGTGAGGGAACCTGGGAGGGATTTATTCACACGATGTCTCGTGGGGAAAACGGGTTCGGCTATGACCCGGTTTTTTGGGTGGAATCCGAGCAATGCTGCGCGGCAGAGCTCGAAAGTGTTCGCAAGAACCAACTCAGCCACAGAGGCCAGGCACTTCGTCAACTTGTTGATAGGATAGCGTTGTCACCATTAATCAATGCAGACTGAGAGGCACACATGAAACAAATTGTTCTTGTCAGGCATGGGCAAAGCGTTTGGAATCTGCAGAACCGTTTTACGGGCTGGGTTGATGTCGATCTTTCCGAGCGCGGGATAAGCGAGGCCAGGGCCGCCGGCAAGACCCTCACTGAGCAAGGGTTTCGTTTTGATCGGGCCGCATCGTCGATGTTAAAGCGGGCGATCCGCACACTTTGGTTAATCCTTGATGAGATGGATCAAATGTACGTGCCGGTTGAAACGGATTGGCGATTGAATGAGCGACATTACGGAGCGCTACAGGGTCTGGATAAGAAAGAGACAACCGACCGCCACGGCGAGGAGCAGGTGCTTAAATGGCGTCGAGGTTATGCAATAAGTCCTCCCGCGCTTACGCTAGAAGATGATCAGCATCCGGCTCATGATGTGCGTTATCGCGAAATTAATAATCTGCCTACAACCGAATCCTTAGCGGATACTTTGGTTCGGGTGACGCAGTGGTGGGACGAACAGATTGTGCCCCGGTTAGAGAATAATCAAACATTGATCGTCGCGGCTCACGGAAACAGTCTTCGGGCGCTGGTTAAGCACCTTGACGGCCTTAGCGAGGACGAGATCATGCAATACAACATTCCGACAGGTATTCCTCTGGTCTATCGTTTCAATGATGATCTCACGGTCGCGGGTAGCGAGTATCTTGCGGATCAGTCTGCGCTTGAAGCCGCTGTGAGTGAGGTAAAAAACCAGGCTTCAACGCATAAATAATGCGTTGCGGCTAATTGCGGTTAGCCTTATCTTGCGATTGGTTTAAGTCGAAAAATAATCTGGCGCCTCGCCCGCTTTCCATTTGATATTGCAGCCCATACTCGCGATCTGTTGAGCCTCGCACGCGGTTCCCGCGAGAACGGCTTCGACGGCCCGACGAAGATCAGAGCCTGTTACGGGCTCGGAATTGTTAGGTCGAGAAGTGTCAAATTGCCCCCTGTAGACGAGCTCACGATCATCATTAAACAGAAAAAAGTCGGGTGTGCATGCGGCTTGAAATGCCTTCGCAACCGATTGATGCTCATCATAAAGATAAGGAAAGTTAAAACCATGAAGCGCCGCCGCTTCAGTCATTTTTTCGGGGCCGTCATCGGGATAATTTTCGGCGTCGTTCGAATTGATTGCGATGACTGCTAAGCCTTGAGACCCGAATTCACTCGCAAACTGAGTGAAAGCGTCACGAATATGAATCACATAAGGACAGTGGTTGCAGATAAACGCAATGAGCAGCGCCTTTTGACTGGCGTAGTCAGACGAAGAGATTAATTCACCGCCAACCGTTGGATTTGTGTTTCTAAGTGTGAATTGGGGGGCGTTTGTGCCTAGCGCCTGCATCGTGGAAGCAGTACTGACCATAAAAATCCTAAGAAATGACTGAGAAAACCAGAAAATTCTATCATGGGCGCGTATTTTTAATAACGGCTATGGCGACCGTTAAAATAAAATCTCGTTAAACTACTAATACGTTTCAGACAGGCAGATTTTGAATTGACGACGAAAGAAAAGGGACTCACCCACCTCAATGATCGAGGTGAGGTACACATGGTTGATGTTGGGGAAAAAGATGTGACTGCGCGCCGCGCCGTGGCGACAGGACAAATTCAGATGCAGGCATCAACGTTGTCAATGATCAGCGATGGCGAGCATCCGAAAGGGGATGTGCTTGCCGTCGCACGGGTTGCTGCCATCATGGCCGCAAAACGAACAGCCGAAACGATCCCTTTATGCCATCCTATTTTTCTGACCCGAGTCGAGGTCGCGTTTAAATTGGACCCCGAGCATTCCCGTGTGGATTGCTCCGTGATTACCGAGACACGAGAGCGAACGGGCGTTGAGATGGAGGCGCTGGCAGCAGTTAGCGCGGGACTGTTAACAATCTACGATATGTGTAAAGCGGTTGATCGTGGAATGGTGATTACTGATATCGGTCTGATGGAAAAGTCTGGTGGTCGATCAGGTGATTGGAGCAGGTCGCCATGAAGGCTGAGCAACCCGTGATTCGTTTGCCCAGTTGTGATGATGAATACGACCCATCGTTAATTCCAGTTGAGACCGCGCTTGAGAAAATTGCGGCAGCGGTCGATCCGATAGCCCACACTGAGGTCGTCGCGCTAAGAGAGGGGTTGGATCGAGTGCTTGGGGCAGATATCCGCTCGCCCGAGAATGTCCCTAACCACACCAATTCTGCGATGGATGGCTATGCTGTGAGAGTTGCCGATCTAGAGAATGAAACGCTAAAAGTGATCGGGACCTCCTGGGCGGGGAAAGCTTTTGACGGAACTATTTCTGCCAACCAGGCGGTCAGAATCATGACCGGAGCGGTGATCCCAGAGGGCGCTGATTCAATCGTGATACAGGAGCATGTGGAGCGCGAAGGTGATCTGATTCGCGTAGCCCCCGGACAGCGCCAAGGCCAACATGTTAGAAAAGCGGGCGAAGATTTGGCCGCCGGAGATGTAGCGCTAACGGCAGGGCGGCGACTGCTCGCATCTGATCTGGGCCTGATCGCATCGCTTGGTATCGGCGAGGTTCCGGTGACTCGAAGGCCCCGCGTTGCCTTTTTCTCTAATGGTGATGAGTTGCGGTCTATCGGTCAGCCACTTGCAGTGGGCGATGTCTATGATTCCAATCGCTATACATTACATGGAATGCTGACGCGATCCGGTATGGCATTTAATGATCTGGGTGTTGTGCCTGATGATCGAGACCGGATCAAAGAAACGTTTTTGCGGGCAGCCGATATTGCCGACGTGGTGATTACGTCTGCAGGCGCCTCAGTGGGTGATGCTGATTTTGTTAAGGATGTCCTCGATGAAATAGGCGAGGTTAATTTTTGGAAGATTGCAATGAAGCCAGGCCGGCCGCTTTCATTCGGGAAAGTGGGCAACAGTCTTTTTTTTGGTCTTCCGGGCAATCCTGTGTCGGTGATGGTGACGTTTTATCAGTTTGTGTTGCCTGCATTGAGGCGGCTCTCCGGAGAGCTCGCGTGGGCGCCACTTCGATTGATGGCTCGCACTCAGGATCGGCTAAAAAAAATGCCGGGTCGTACAGAGTTTCAGCGGGCTGCGCTTTTTCAGGACGAAAACGGGGAGCTCGTTGTTTCAACGACTGGAGATCAGGGCTCTGGGATTCTAAGTTCGATGACCCAGGCCAATTGTTTTGTGATTTTGCCAATCGATAGCGCAGGCGCACAACCTGGCGAGCAGGTCCTGGTCGAGCCTTTTGCCGGACTTGTCTAGATGTTACCGACTTCAAGAATCGACCATCCTAACGCCTGGACAACGGCCACCGTTCGTTCCGAGTTGGATATTGCCTATCCACTTGGTGATCAGGAATTAGCTGAGCTGGATGGCGCGTTAAATGTGATTAGAGCCAAAGGCCTGGCGGTAGAAGAAATTACCAAAAATGATTTTCCGCTCGGTTCCCTGCGGAAAGTGATTGCAGAATGGATTCATGAGATTGATTATGGAAAGGGCCTCGTGCTTTTGCGAGGGCTTCCGATGGAGCGCTACTCCAAAGACGATTGCGCGATAATTTTTTGGGGCATTGGGGCACACATGGGGGAGGCCCAGTCGCAAAGTCTCGCTGGTGACCGTCTCGGACATGTCGTCAATTTGGGAGGAGATAATCCGCGTTACCGGGCTTATCAGAACAGTACTGAGCTTGCGCTGCACACCGATGCGACGGATGTGGTCGGGATGATGTGTCTCGTTGCCGCACACGAAGGCGGTCTGAGTGGTTATGCGGGCGCAGCTGCGATCTATAACGAACTGCTGGACCAGCATCCTGATGTACTGCCAATGCTTTGTGAAGGTTTTCAGTATCATCTTTTTGGTGAGCAGGCCCCCGGCGAGTCGCCTGTTACCGAGGAAAAAATTCCGGTATTTTCTGAAAAAGATGGCTGTCTCAGCATCAGCTATTTAAGGAGTTATATCGAGATGGCGTTCACCCATCTCGGCAAAGCGAAAACACCTGCCGAGAGCAAGGCGTTAGATATACTGGATCAGGTGGCTCATGGCGCCAAGTGCTATCGACAGTTTATGCTTGCACCCGGAGATATCCTTTTTTTCAGTAATTACACGGTCTTACATAATCGGACGGCGTTTATAGATCATGATGATCTGGACAAACGCCGACACCTTATGCGGCTTTGGTTAAAGGCTTATTCTCCCCGGCCGCTGATTGACGATATTTCAGCGTTTGGTAAGCGCCGCGGAATCTCAAAACAGGAAGGCCGAGTGAGCATTTACGATGGGGAGCTGGATTACGAAGAATATGCCGTGCCATCCCTGGACCGTGCCGGTCGTTTCTAGTTTTTGGAAAATAAAGTCGTGGTGACTGATGCCTCCCGTTGGGACGAGAAATATCAAAAAAGTGATTTGGCGGGTTTGCGTGTCGAGCCCCTGCTTGAAAAAAATTTAGGGTTTATCAAGAACTTGCCTACTGACGCCAAGGTCGTTGATATCGCCGCAGGCAAGTGCCATGCCAGTGTCTTTCTGGCAAAGCAAGGCCTTGATGTGACCGCCATCGACTGCAGCGGGGTAGGCTTGGAATTGGGGATGGCGCTTGCCAAGGAAGAGGACGTCTCGATTAAGACGCTTGTTCTAGACCTAGAAGCCAACCCGCTCCCGACCGGCTCGTGGTCACTGATCTGTTGTTTTCGATATCTTAATCGAGCGCTGTTTCCATCTATTCAGGAGGCCATTGTTGACAACGGGCTATTGTTTTTCAGCACGTTTAACATTAATCATCTTAAAAAAGCACCCCGTTTTAATGCCGAGTATGTATTGCAACCGGGTGAGTTACAGCAGAGTTTTCATGGATTGGAGATTTTGGATTTATCGGATGGCGACGACCCTGATCAAAATCTTTCTTGGATTGTGGCTCGCCGATGATGGCTTATCGCTTGGATATGTTTAGCCGGCTGTGTTTTTTTCAACCCAGCGCTCACCGGAGGCAAGTGATTCTTTTTTCCAAAAAGGAGCGGTTGACTTAAGTGTTTCCATCATCTCACGACACGCGATAAGCGCTTCTTTGCGATGTGCGGAAAACGCAGCGACCAGCACGATGTCATCTGCCGGTAATATGGTTCCCACACGATGGATAACAAGCGCATCGCTCAGTTGGTGTTTGGAAATGGCGTCATGTGTCATGGCCTCAAGATGCTGTTCTGTCATGCCGGGATAGTGTTCCAGGACCATTGACTTAACGTCATCGCCTTCGTTGAAATCACGCATTGTTCCAACAAATACGGCGCTCGCTCCGATGCGTCCTGCCGCGAGGTGGTCGCGACGAAACGCCGATACCTCTAGCCAGGGATCAAATGCTGTCTCTCGAATTTCAACGCGCATCTGCTGTTTAGCCGCCCGTCACGGGTGGGAAAAAAGCGACTTCGTCGCCATCAGAGACCGCTTTATCAAGGTTTGCGTAGGCCTTATTAATGGCGACCAGCATTTCTTCATCAAGTGGAGAGGCGCTGACCGCATGCCAGACATCACGCACTGTCGCAATGTCCGCACTTTCAATGGAAAGACGGGTATGTCCAACGCGCTCGCGCAGACTGGCAAAAAAACGGACCTGAATTGACATGACTTTTTTGAATAACGATATAGTTAGAAACCGACCTTATAATAAAGGCGTCTAAAACGCTTCACAAGTGACACTTTGAGTCATGACTAAGAATATTCGTGAACTAATCCCTGTGCCGATTGCTGTGATGACGGTATCGGATTCTCGCACTGAGTCTGATGACAAGTCGGGCAAGCTTTTGGTTGATCGTTTGACTGCAGCGGGACATACGCTGGTTGAAAAGGTGATTGTGCCGGATGATGTGTTCCAGATTCGTGCCGTGGCGTCCCGCTGGATTGCAGATCCGGCAATTCAGGTCGTGTTGATGACCGGTGGAACCGGCGTGACGGGGTTCGATGGCACTCCCGAAGCGGTTACGCCACTTTTCGAGAAAGTGCTTGATGGATTCGGGGAGATTTTTCGAGCAATTTCTTTTGAGGAGATTGCGACATCTTCGCTGCAGTCAAGAGCGATTGGAGGCGTGGCAAACGGAACTTATCTCTTTTCGCTTCCCGGATCTTCAGGCGCTTGTGCGACCGCGTGGGATAAGTTGCTCACCCATCAACTGGATTACCGGACGCGACCTTGTAATCTTGTGGAGCTGATGCCGCGGCTGTTGGAGCATCGCCGTAAAAAGTGAGTCGTCTAGTTTTTTGGTCGACTTGTCACCTACAATCATATCAGGCAGGTTCGTAGTATTCGGGGGCGAGTTATAAATCTGCTTTTGACCCGAAGAAGATCATTTCTTTCAGATTTTTGTCCTTCGTTGAACCACAAACGTCGCCAAAGCATATGATGAGTTTTAATACTCGTCAGAAACTAGAGTGAATTCAATTTTGATTGCGCAGCAATGACCAGCCCAGATTCGCCAGCATCCACACCAGAGACCAGGAGAGGTCGAAGACGTAAAGTTCGGGATAGTGGTGCGACAAAACAGGCGCTTGCGCAGTTGCCTTGGGATCAGCCTCGCTATCTTGATCCTCCGGTAGAACCCGTGGGCCTAGAGGGTGCCCAGCGAATTCATGAGGCGGCCATGCAAATCCTTGAAGAAATCGGAATCGATTTCTTGCATGATCGAGCGCGTGATGTGCTTGCGGCAGCGGGTTGTACGGTTACTGAATCATCACCAACGGTTCGTATGGATCGCGACTTTGTGATGGAACAGGTCAGCAAGGCGCCAAACCACGTGTCCCTTACGCCCAGAAATCAAGATCGTCGTTTGATGTTTGGCAAAGATTTGGCGGCGTTTGGCCTCGTTTCAAGTCCACCTAATGTCTCTGATTTAGATAATGGCCGACGTGTCGGCAATCGTAAGGACTACCAGGATTTTTTGCGACTTGCCCAGAGCTTTGATTGCATTCATTTCACGGGTGGATACCCGGTTGAACCCATTGATATTCATCCATCAATCCGGCATCTAGATTGTCTTTTTGATCTGTTAACCCTGACCGATAAGCTGGTTCACGCTTATTCTCTTGGGGTTGAGCGGGTTGAGGACGCAATGGAGATGGTGCGTATCGCCGGTGGTTTTAGCCATTCAGAATTTGAACAGTCCCCCAAGATGTTCACTAATATCAACTCTTCATCACCGCTTAAGCATGACTGGCCAATGCTTGATGGCGCAATGCGCTTGGCGCGCCGAAACCAGTTGGTCATTATTACGCCCTTCACGCTTTCGGGGGCCATGGCGCCGGTGACGCTAGCAGGCGCGATCGCGCAACAGACAGCAGAATGTCTTGCAGCAGTTGCGCTTTTGCAGTTGATTCGACCGGGCGCCCCCGTGGCTTACGGCTCGTTTACCTCAAATGTTGATATGAAATCAGGCGCGCCGGCGTTCGGAACACCGGAATATGTTCGCGCGACACAAATGTCAGGGCAGATGGCCAGGTTTTATAACCTGCCGTGGCGGGCATCAAACGCAAACGCAGCGAACTGTGTTGATGCTCAAGCCACTTGGGAAAGTACGGCTTCTCTCTGGGCGTGCTCGAGCGCTCATGCCAATATCATTTATCACGCGGCCGGATGGATGGAAGGCGGACTTTGCGCGAGTTTTGAAAAATTTGTGATCGACTGTGAATTGCTACAGCAGTTTGCGTATTACCAGAAACCGATCGGGGTCTCGGACGAAGACCTTGCGGTTGACGCAATTCGTGACGTGGGACCATCAGGACATTTTCTGGGCGCGGATCACACCCAATCCCGTTTTAAAGACGCTTACTACAGCCCTTTTTTATCGGACTGGCGCAACTTCGAGAGTTGGGAGCAATCTGGATCGATTGAAACACCGATGCGTGCAAACCGTATATATAAAGAAGTGCTCGCTGAATATGTTGAGCCGCCCATGGCGTCCGCAATACGAGAGGAACTGACAGACTTTGTGGCGCGTCGCAAAAAAGAGGGCGGTGCGCCCACTGATTTCTAGATTTAAAATGACGACAAGAATGCGTTGTTGAGTGGCACGAGTTGAACGTGTTAGAGGTAACCCTCTTCTTCGTACCAGTTTGCGGTGGCGCGCAAACCTTCATCCAGTCCCACGCTTGGGTTATACGCGATTTCGTTTAGTGCTCTTGAGATATCAAAAGCGCGGTTTTGCCGATACCAGTCAACACGACGCGGGAAGATGGGCGGCGAGACTCTCAGCGGCTTACAGGCTTTTTCAAAAAAGTGGCCCGCAAGCCATAAAGGCCAGAACGGAAAGTGAGGTGTTTTGACAGATCGATTCATCGCCGCTGCGACTCGGTTCACCAATTCCTCTGTTGTCACGTACTCGTGATCCGCAATTAAGTAGGTGCGCCCGTCACCTACACCAGCGTGCGATACTTTTTCGAGCGCGTCGACGAAGTTATCGACATACAAAGGATGATAAAACGCTTTTCCATCTCCAAAGATCGGAAATGAGCCCTTGGCCACGCGGCGAAAGATCATCCCGAACCGCTCGGGATCGCCTGGCCCATAGATGGCTGCCGGGCGCAGAATGACAGTGGAAAGGCCGCGGTTTTGATACTCATGCACGAGCGGTTCGGCCTGATATTTAGTCTGTTGATAGTAATCAGCAGCTGCAATGGGCGCGTCTTCATTTGCAGGGGGGTTCTGAACGTTTCCATGAACACCGCATGTGCTGCAGTAGATAAATCGTTTCGCGCCAGCCGATACCGCCGCGTCCAGCACAATACGTGCGCCACCAACGTTAACTTCGTCGTAGTAAGTATTCGGGACATCTAACTCCCGAAATGCGGCCGCAAGGTGGTGCACAACCTCTACTCCCTGCATTGCTTCTTTAACCACCGCGGGATCCGTTACGCTTCCGATCATGACACGGACACCCCAATCACGGATTTCCTGTGTTTTGACACCTTCTTTGTAATCCAGCGCGATGACCTCATGGCCGTCATCATGCAACCTTTTGACAAGTGCTTTACCCGAAAAGCCGGTGCCTCCAGTGACTAAAATCCGCATTGTTGAAAGTTTCCCTTATCCCGGTAATTCAGATGAACATGGAAGGTTTAGATTCCTGTAAACCCTCGCGATTATATTGCCGCCTGATTCTAACGAGAAAGGCCCGACTTTTTTCCGATTCTGTTTGCCGAGTTCATGACAACGAGCCGGGTTATCGGCTAATTGCTCGATGTGCTGCGCCAGTGCTGTGGCTGAATGTTCCTTCGCGAACGCGTCTTCGCCCGCGAGTTCTTGATTATGTTTTGTGGGAAAAGCGGCGATCGCAAGTCCGGCTGCCATGTAATGAAGCAGTTTTCCACTGCCTTCTCCGGATGAGGATTGTTTGGGCTCAACACCAACATCAGCGCTTAAAAGATATCCGGGCAAAGATTCAAACGCGACCCGACCCACCAGTTCGACGCGTGTTTCAAGCTTGTTTTCGACGATAAAACGCTGCATCACATCGGTCGGGTAGCCGACCAGTAGAAATCCGATATCCTCTCGAACGCGACAGAGCTGCAAAATTACGTGTTGTAGAACATCAAGACCTTTGATGGGTAGAAGAGAGCCGCTAAATACCACGATAAATTTCGAATCAAGAGATAACGATGCTTTTTTATCTTTCCGAACCGGGTCATAAGCCGAGAGATCAACCCGATCGTCCAAACGGGTTATTTTCGCTTGCCTGATTTTGTATTCCTGCAGAAATATCTTTTCACTGTTAATTGAAGAACAAAAAATATGCGCGGGAAGTTTCAGGATTAAAAGTTCAGCTAACCAAAAAAGCGACCGCAGTGCAGATGATCGCCATCCGGGTTTGGAGAAAAATCCATGAGCATCAAGTTCACCGACGAGTCCGCCTTGAAGATCGGCAACAAGCGGGATACGCCGCCAGATTAAGAGCCATTTGATTATCCATCCGAGCACAATACCTTCATGGAGATGAGCATGAATGGCGTCAGGCTTTTCTTTGAGTGCCGTGCGTAAGCCAAGCAATAAAAGCTTAACATCGGCTTTGATTTTTCCAGGCTGGGGGCCTGCTTCGACCCGTGAATACCCGGATACAGTTGATATACGCCGGATATCAACATCGGGTAAATCACGACCGAGAGGATACGTGCAGAGAATATTGGCCACGCCAAAGGTTTCGATTGACTGAATGATGCTGAGCACCCGAATATGACAGCCCCTGTCAGAGAAAAACGGGGTTGGCGCGATATGTAAAACTTTCAAGGGTGGTTATCCGCAGCATGGAGCAGGCGTTGCTTTGTCGAGCTCGTTTTGAACTAACTCGATCTCGGCTTGTCGTCGATGATCGTCCCATCCGAGTCCTTCACCTGCGAGATCAGCGCAGTCCTTGATCACATCGATAGTGAGATTATTCAATAGACCAAGATCCGTTCGACGAAAAAGAATATCAACCAGATGGAGGACGACTTCGTGTTTTGCGGCCCAGACAATTTGCGCTGCAATAGTGTCACTCCCGTCAAAAAGGACTCGATTGAGCGCCGGATCCTGATCACAAAGTGTAGCGATTTCATCGATGCGGGATCCATAGCAGCTGATGAGATGAAGGCACACGCCGTTCGACCACAGGGCGGCGTATTTTTTTAAGCATGCCGACTGAAATTGACCGAGTTCTTTATATTCCGATCCGAGCAACTTAATCGATCGGGTCGGGCGTCCATTTTGGGTTGTATGCCCCAATTTTTTTTGAGCGAGTTCTGTTGCCAATTCTGCGATGCGCCGGGCGGTCGTGAACTTCGCGCCGAGCGCGGTAATTAAACCCTCGACTCCATCGGTTGTACTATGGTCAACAAGCCGATATTCGCCAGTGCCCTGATAGATGCCCTTTTTTATTGTGGCGCTCTGTAGGGGATAGTAGCCCACAAAAGACCGAATGACATCATTTGTTGTGAGTCTCGATTCCGGAAGTGACTGATTTACCGTATCTATTAATTGCTGAATTTCGTCAGGGGTTGGCGTGAGATCTTCTGTCGGCTCAGATGATTCCATATAGCTGGTTCCGATTAACGAACGATTGCGCCAGGGGATAATGAAGATGTGTCTGTTGCCCCGGGTTGCAACTCCGTCGCTTTTAAAACTCGATGGCAGTGCGACGGCATAAGGTCCTAGCAACGACCGCGTGATGATATGCGCACCTCTTGCAAATCCGGTGTTCAGTTTTTGCAGTGACGCATTATCATTGAGTGAGTCACACCAGGGCCCTGCTGCATTGATCACGATTCGCGCTTTGAGGTCGAGGGTATTTCCGGAGACCAGATCTTTCACGACAACGCCTTCCATCTGATCGCCAGTCTTTATATATCGCTTTACAGCCATATAGTTGAATGCAACCGCACCTTCTGCTCGCGCTCGGTTGATGACCTCGAAAGTCATTCGCTCCGAGCTTTGCACCTGAGCCTCATAAAGGATTCGACCGCCGGTGATCTTCTCTTTTGAGTGAATGCCATGGCGTTGAATTTCAGAACGAGAAATACGATGGTCGCCGGGAATCTTAAGCGCCGGGTCCTTCGAAGCGCTGTGTGTGCCCATGGTCAGTGCGCGATAGGCAAGCATACCCGCATGTAAAAAAGCACGACCTCTTTGAATGCCGGAAAAGGTAGGCACCATAAATGGCACAAAGTCGACCATATGGGGCGCCGATTGGGCGACAAGTCCACGTTCGCGTGATGACTCACGGACTTTGCGAAGCTCAAGCTGTTGGAGATATCGGATGCCGCCGTGCAAAAGGCGAGACGAACGCATCGAGGTCGCGCCCCCAAAATCCCCAATCTCGACCAATATCGTCGAAAGACCGCGCAGGCTGCAGTCCAATGCCGTCCAAGCGCCAGTAATGCCCCCGCCGATCACCAGAACATCGAAGTCTTGTTTGACAGGTGAGCGATTAGAGATTTGAACGTCTGGCATGAAAATCCTAGTTTTTATGTCGGCGAAATCGAATTCCGATTACCCGCTAAGCTTGTTTTTTTGCTGAAAAATTTTTTGAAAACTATCGTTGATTTAAAGCGTTTTGGGGTAAGTGAATTCTAGAGCAATACAGGTTTTATCGAAAATTAAACGGTAAGTTCTGATTTTGAATCGATTTAATACGCGGGAATTGACTGATAGGCAATATGCTTTTGGTTCCAAATGATTAGGCTTTTGCGTCGAATGATTAGCGAAATCACATTAATGCTATAAAATCTCGCTATTACTGGATAAGAGTATGTTTAAATCTTAACGTATGTCTTTGTTAAATCCGAAAGCGTTTCGATACTTTTGGGTTTAACGAGAAAAATCTCCCTCCCACGATTGGAGTCAGATAATGAAAAAGTATCAAAAAAATTTAATTCGCGGCGCTTTTTTGACCGCCATAGTCACCGGGCTTTCGGGCTGTTCAGAATTTTGGTGTTGGCCGTTTGACTGCTCTTCTGATGAAACGTCGGTGGGTATTGATGATAGTTCAAATACCTCGACCGCAGCGGTAACCGATACCACTCAGAACGAGACCGCGCCTGTGACCCCAGGCGGCGCGACGGAATTTGATCTCAATAAAGTCGTCTGGTTGCACACCGATGTGTCCGGCTGGCCGGAAACCAAATCGATGACCGTGGAGCTTGGCGGCGCCGTGATCTGCCTGAATGGCAGTTTTTCAACCGAGTGGCCAGGCGCTGAAATCAGTCATACCTCAGGCGCCTATAACATTTCAGTGAATGCCAATCCGTGGGTTTTCGCGTTCAGGAATGGCCAGTGGTACGGCGGGACATGGGAATGGTTCACGGTGGGCAATACCTGTAAACCTGCGCGCACGGTGTCGGGTGACCACGTCAAAATCCCGCCGATGGCGATTGACTGGGATCCTGTTAAAGGTGAAACGCTCTACTTTATGGTTTCAACCATTGCCAGGGGCGCTAACCTGAACAACATTCAGGAAAGAACCAATGTGGTCAAGGTGGTGTGGCCGGAGGATTGGGATTAATTTTTAGGCTCGCCGGTTTTTAAAAAGCGATTGGGGTGGCTAAATAGCCACCCCTATTTTTTTAAGCAGTTCGGTATTAATTTCGCGCGGTCCGGGGTTCAATCGGTTTTGATAGCGTCTTTGGCTCGGAAGTCGCGTGCCATCAAGATCGGAAAGTCGATCCAAAAAAGCCTCGCCTTCGTCGTGCCAGTTTCCGGCCGACAGAAGTTCCGGGTTGATTGCGAGAATAAATTGCCCGCCTCTTGGTGGTCCGCCGTCTCCTGAATCCCGTTTCTGGCTGTGAAAGCTCGTCGTCTCGCCCACCAACGGTCCGGCTAAGAGTTCGATCATCATCGCGATGTGTGAACCTTTATAGCCGCCAAACGGCAAAAGCATCCCCTTTATAATTTCAGCAGGATCAGTAGTCTCATTGCCATCAGCATTGAGGCCGGTTCCTTCAGGTACCGTTTTTCCATCACGAGCGGCGATTTGAACATCTCCCATTGCCATGGCTGCCGTGGCCATGTCGAAAACGACCGGCGAGTTGTTTGGCCGTGGCCAGGCGAAAGCGATTGGATTTGTGCCAAATAATTTTTCATGAGAGCCAAAAGGGGCAACATTTGGCAAATAAGAAACACAGGTGATGGCGACCAGGCCTTCTTCGGCGAGTGCTTCTGTCTCGGGCCATAGGGCGGCGAAATGATGGGTTCGAGTGATGGAGAGGGTGGCAACGCCATTTGATGTCGCAGCTTCCGCTAGTTTTCCCAATGACTTCTGATGGGCAAGGGGCGCATAACCCAAATCGCCGTCACAATGCAGGACGACAGGTGTGCGCGCATTAAGCTCTGGATTGGCTTGACCGTTAACCTTGCCGCTTTGTAAAGAGGCAACATAACCCGGAATTCGAAAAAGCCCGTGCGAGTGAGAGCCGTCGCGCTCGGCTTTCATAACGATATCCGCTACCGCACGGGCGTTGTTTTCATCGGCACCAGCGGCTTTAAGCGCGTTATGGGCGATCAGGTAAATATCTTCGAGGGAGAGCTGAGTCGTCGTCATTCTTTTGTTCCAGATATAGGAGTGGTCAAGCGGTAGGGTTTAACCAAACAATACCCTAGAATTGCCTAGATCGAAGAAATCAGGATCCGCATGGCCAAGCTTTATTTTTATTATTCTGCGATGAATGCAGGAAAAACAACAACGCTCTTACAGTCGCGTCATAACTACACAGAACGCGGGATGAACGCGTTGGTGTTGAAGCCAAAGATTGATAATCGCTCTGGAGAGGGCCGCGTGCGCTCGCGAATAGGAATTGAAGCGGAGGCCACCGAGATTGACGGGGCAGTTGATCTTTATCAGTTGGTCATTGTAAAGAATGACGAGTCACCGGTTCATTGTGTGTTGGTTGATGAAGCCCAGTTTTTAACGGCTGAGCAAGTCGGTCAGTTGACAGAAGTGGTTGACCGTCTGGCCGTACCGGTACTGGCTTACGGCCTTAGAACCGATTTTTTGGGTGAACTGTTCGAGGGGTCACGTCAATTGTTGGCGTTATCAGATGAGCTTCGCGAAATTAAAACCGTGTGTCACTGTGGTCGTAAAGCGACGATGGTGGTTCGTTTTGATAGTGCCGGCAATCCCGTGCGCGGCGGGGATCAAATCCAGATTGGCGGAAACGAAACGTACGTCTCGATGTGTCGATTACATTTTAAGGCGAGCCTGGAATCGACGGCGCCTTAGTCTTTAAAACGCACCTAATTTAAAAAAGTGACCCAGTGATCGAGGGGTTCCCTCTCGGTCGTCAGGCTATTTTCAACCGCGTTCGGGTCTGCATAGCCCAGCGACATGCCACACACAACCGACTGCGTTTCGGGAATGTTGAGGTACTCGCTAATCACACGATGAAAAGGCGTGAACGCGGCTTGTGGGCAGGTATCAAGGCCGATTCCGCGAGCGGCAATCATGATGTTCTGAAGAAACATCCCGTAGTCCAGCCAACTGCCCTGCTCGAGCACCCGATCGATTGTGAACATCAATCCCACCGGGGCATCAAAAAAACAATAATTGCGACCGTGCTGATGATGCATTTTTTGTTTATCGTCGCGGGTAATGCCGAGCAGCCCGTACAGATCCCATCCTATTTTTCGACGGCGTTCAATATAGGGTGAAACCCATTCCCGCGGGTAGTAGGCGTATTCTTCGGTGTGGTCTTTGGCTGATCCGGGATCGTTATACACCTTTAAAATGGCCTGGCTTAGACCTGCAAGACTGTCACCCGTTAGCACATAAGTTTTCCAGGGCTGGATGTTGGTTCCGGAGGGGGCACGAGCCGCCGTGTCCAGGATGTTTTCGATTGTTTGCTGCGGAACCGGCGTTGGCAAAAAAGCGCGAATCGATCGCCGGGAGGAGATTGCCTCCTCAACCGGATTGTTTGTTTTTTCTTGATCGGTTGTCATGAATTGCGTCGCCTATGCGTAATACAAAATGAGGCTTGCGCCTAACAGAATGGCCACCCACAACACCATGGATCCGGTCGGCCAAGCTCTGGCCAGCGTGCCTTCAGGACCATAATGATGCAAGATCCAGCGCATCATGCCTTTACCGGCTTTTTGCCTGACCTGCGATAAGCTTTCTTGAGCCGGCTTCATGGTCTCGACAATCGATCGAATCCACTTTGGGGCAAGTCGTCGATATAACCACTCGATATCAATATTTGTCGAGTGGAGTTCGGGCGGATAAATATTGGCTACCTTGAGCCAGGCAAAAGCCGCGGCTGAAAAGACCAACAGCTGAATTTGGGCGATGATATGACTGCCATCAAATGGGCTGTATTCCATTTCAAATGGCAACAGATCATAGAGCACCCATGGATAGACACCGATAGCCACACAAAGAATGGCCGCAATTCCCATCGCAACAAGCATATTGAGCGGGGGCTCTGTGGTTCGGATCCCGCTGTCGTGGGCAAAGAATGCAAAAAACGGAATCTTGATGCCCGCGTGATGGAAGACACCCGCAGAGGCAAAAAGCAGCATTAACCATACGACCGGGTGCCCTTCCTCAAGCACCGCGACCATGACCATCGACTTGCTGACGAATCCGCTAAACAGCGGAAAGGCCGAGATAGAGGCTGCGCCGACGATGCACAACGTTGTGGTGATGGGCATGCTTTTATACAGCCCGCCTAGATCCGAGCCGTTCATGCGTCCTGTCATATGCAGCACTGCGCCCATCGACATCATCAGGAGGCCCTTGAAAATCACATCGTTGAATGCGTGAGCGATGGCGCCGTTCATGGCGAGCGCCGTGCCCAGTCCGATGCCAACGACCATGAAACCAATTTGGTTGATCATGCTGTAGGCCAGAACCCGGCGAAGATCATTTTCAATCACCGCATAAAAAATCGGGAAGCAGGTCATGGTGGCACCGATATAAACCAGTATTTCGGTACCTGCGAAACTGCGTGCCAGTGCGTAAACGGCAACTTTGGTCGTGAATGCGCTCAGGAACACAGTGCCTGTTGGCGTGGCTTCGGGATAGGCATCGGTCAGCCAGTTATGGAGTAATGGAAACGCGCATTTGATGCCGAACGCGATAAAGATGAGTACGCTCGCGGCGCCGTTGAGCCCAATGTGCCCAAAACTGAGTGATCCACTTTGGTGATAAATCATCAGCGCGCCGGCTAACAGCAGCACACCCGAAATTACCTGAATGACCAAATAGCGAATGCCGGCGCCATAAGCCCGTTCAGTGCGACGGGCAAAAATAAGAAAGACGGATGTTAACGCCAGCATCTCCCAGAATAAAAACAAGGTCAAAAGGTCGCCCGCGAACACGGCACCCAGCGCACTCCCGGCATAAAGCAAGGCCGCAACATGCTGGCTCCGGTCTTTGGAATGTAGTGAAAAAACGATGCCGATAAAGGCGCCGATGTGAAACAGGATCCCAAAAAGACGACTTAACTGATCAACCCGCAGCGGCTCAAGGGTGATGCTCATCAGGGTCAGTTGAACGGATAGTCCATCCGGCAGCTGCAGCACGGCAAACGCACCCGCGATGGGTACCAGCAGCATGATGAGCCCCCGCGCTTTGTGAGGCAGGATTGCAGCCCCGATCGCAGCCGCATAGAACAGCAAAAATGGAGGCAGATCAGTCATCACGTTCGTAATAATCCTCACTGCGCATGAGCCACTTGCGCATTTCTTTTGCGAGCAACACAAGAATAACGCAGGCAAAAAATCCGTAAATGGCGTAAAACCCCCAGAGCGCTTCAAAGGGGTGCACGACGTGTCGATGGTAAACAAAGTCCACAGCGAAGCTAACGACGCACAGAACAATCAGCGCGCGTAAGACACGTTTAATGTTTTTCTTGTGATCAAAAATATGCTGTCGTTCGGTCATTTCAGTTTCAAACGGGCAGTAACCCGGTCAGGGTATGAAGGGGTTCGGGGAAAAAGAAAAGCACAATACATAAAGCGGCTGTTATGGTGATGGCAATCAGGCAAGGCAGTGGCGCTTCTTTTATTTCAACATTAGGCGTCGCTGACTCCGCGAAGAACGCCCGAATCGGAATGGGCAGTAAATACGCGATGTTGAGCAATGTACTCACCATCAGGACACCAACGATGACGGCATAGCCGGCGTCTAGCGCGCCCAAAGACAAATACCATTTGCCCCACATTCCCGCCATGGGCGGTAACCCGGCGATGCTTACGCTCGCAATAAAAAATGCGCCCATGGTGATGGGCATCTGCCGGCCCAGTCCGTCAAGTTCACTGACCCGTGTTTTATGTGCGGCGACCAGAATCGCGCCGGCGCAGAAAAATAATGTGATTTTGCCAACGGCATGCGTAGCGATGTGCAGGGTGGCACCCGTGACACTCGCCGTGCTTGCAAGTACCGCTCCGAGGACCACATAAGAAAGTTGACTGATCGTGGAATAGGCCAGCCGCCGTTTCAGATTGTCCTGATTGAGTGCGATGACCGAAGCCCCGATAATCGTGATTGAAACAATCCAAAGCAACAGGTCAGTAATGCCATTTTGGGCCAGAAGATCGATTCCAAAGATATAAACTGAAATTTTCAGAATGGCAAAAACCCCTGCTTTGACAACCGCAACGGCATGTAACAAAGCGCTCACCGGCGTTGGCGCGACCATGGCAGCCGGCAGCCATCGGTGGAAAGGCATTAACGCGGCTTTCCCGATTCCGAATACGAAAAGCGCGAATAAAATGCCAACAACCGGCCCTGATGCTTTACCTGAAAGAATGCCGCCAACCTGAAAATCAGTAGAGCCGGCTAGATACCATGTGGCGATGATGGCGGGTAGCAGAAACGCCATCGAGGTGCCGATCAGGATTCCGATGTAA
>SHBR01000023.1 GCA_004212795.1 Candidatus Thioglobus sp. | reverse complement strand
ATTATGAATAATTGGCGAAACAAAACGTTCCCAACCCGCGTTTGTCAAAAATCCTGCGGCGGCACGCGTGCCAGCGTTAATTATCGCCAACGCCGATTCATATTCAGGGGCGCCTTCGGCGAGAGAATCCTCAGCAGCTGACATCATTGCCGCTGCTATCAATCCCGCTTGCTTCATAACCCCAATCTCAAAAGACGATTTAATGGTTCGCATTTCGGCAATCAGAGGAGAGGCGTCAATTAACTCGAGGGAATCTGTCGAGTCATCAAGCCAAATACGCACCAGACTCGGTAAAACTGCTTTCTCTACTCCAAGTCTGCAACGCTGCGTCCCCAAGTTTTGCATCAAGACATTGCCCCAATGATTCGGTCCAGAATCTTCCCACGTACAAATATTGGGTACCCACGTCATTGCAGAAACCATTTCACTTTCCATTCGCGGCGTAACGACAGTGGGATCGCCATCTGCGGGAACCACGAGAAACGTGGGGCGTCCAAACTCTACAGACAGGTATCCCCAAAACCCGGCGTAGTAGGCAATTGTGCTCTCGTCAGTCAATAGCGCAATATCGATTCCTGCACTTTGCATCTTAAGTTGAAAATCTCGCAGACGGGCTTTGGCGTGCTCAAGCATTAGATTTCTCTAGGTTAGGTTTGCTTTAGAAGACTCTTTTTAGTCTAAGAATAAATCGTTTTTTACTACGCCAGAACGGTGTCAGTCCATTTGGCATCGGGCACAACAACAACTTTGCCAATAAATTTTTTCTCCATAAAATACGTTTGCGCTTTATGAAATTCTGACAACTTAAATTTACTGTCGAGTATTGGCTTGATCTTGCCTTCGTCAATATATTGAATCAACCTTCGAAACGCGCCACGAGTCCCCTGCGACGAACCGTGAATTGCAAGATGTTTGAGATAGATGGTTCTGAGATCTAACTGCACAATCGCACCACCAATTGCGCCGGCGGTCGTGTAACGCCCCTCAGGGCGCAACACCTGCAGCATCGAATTGAAAAGTTGTCCGCCGACGAGGTCAGCAACCACATCTACATTTTTGCCTGCTAGCTGTTGATTCACGGCTTCAACCAAGTTCGGACTCTCTCTGTTTATAGCGGCCTCAACGCCGAGCGCCTTGACGGCTTCAAGCTTAGCTTCGCTTGTAAGCGCATAGGGAATTGCTCCACGGGCACGACACAGCTGGATAAGCCCTGAGCCCACACCTCCCGAAGCCCCTGAAATAAGAACTCGCTCACCCGCCTCAACCTGGGCTCGATCCAGCATGTGCTCTCCAGTTAGGTAGGCACAACAAAAGGTTGCCAATTCCGCATCGGTCAAATCATTGCTGACAAGGTACGCATTCTCCTCCGGCACTACGACGTATTCTGCAAACCCACCATCTCGACCGTGCCCAATATAGTCAATGTTAGCCAGGCTATCCCCATCATCGTTGTAAATGCTGAAGTCGACCATAACCCTTTCGCCAAGTCGCTGGGCAGAGACGCCATCGCCCACGCCCACTATTTTTCCGACAGAGTCCGCACCTTGAATACGTGGGAACGTCAGCGTTTCTTCAGATGCTGTTCTTCGCCACGAAGCTACGGCCTCAGGATTCTCGTCGGTACCGTAGGCGCCCTGCCGAACCCAAACATCGGTGTTATTCAGCCCACAAGCGGTGACCTCAATGAGAACGTCTCCAGGCCCCGGGCTGGGTACGGGAAAATCTTGACGATAGACCAACTTGTCTAAGCCGCCATGGCCTGTCAGTACAATAGCCGACATCAATAATGGTAACTTGTTCATAGTGCCCCTCTAAAAATTACAACATACATGCTGTTTGATTTGATCCCTTTGTGCAGAGGTTTTTTTCTCAAACTTTATCCAATAACTACCGATCGTCAGCTTCCGGAAAACATCAAGTCTGATGGCTTAAATTCGCCGCTTTGGTATTCGATAATTTTCCACGATTCTTCATTAGCTTCCAAAGAAATACACGACGATCCGCCTTTATTGCGCTCGCGGCCCGCCGCGCCAGGGTTAATCACCCAAGGACTTGCCGACTGATCGACACATCGAATGTGCGTGTGGCCATAAACAATCGCCCGGGCTTTTGGATGTTTTGCTCGAAGTCGCTTATGGTAATTCTTGGTATCCCATATTCGATGGCCATGCTCGATCGCGATCAATCCGCCGGGAGCATCGTATTCTGCGTTCTCCTCAAGTACGCCAAACCCTGACTCGCGCCAGCCTGGCCATGTTTCGGGCCAATCGTTATTACCACGTACTGGAATTAACTCTCCCCGATTTGGCGTCACGGACTCTAATACATCAAGGCCACCGATATCGCCCGCATGAATAACCAGATCAGCTTCATTCGCAAGCGTCTGGATAAATGGCTCAACATAGCCGTGGGTGTCGGATAAAATAATGATTTGCATAGTATGATCTCTCGTCAACTTTTATCTATTACGATCAGCCGGTCACATCCTCGCCAAAAACGTGAGACGCTTGGATCGAACGTCAGGATCGAACAGGTCGCATCAACAACCAGAAGCCAAACAGGGCAACAGGAATACTGAGTATTTGCCCCATACTGATCGCATTTCCAACGATCAGACCCAAATGCGCATCAGGCTCACGAAAAAATTCCACGATGAAACGCATCAGTGAGTAACCCAGAAGAAAAACGCCACTCACACGACCGGAAGATTTTGGACTTGCCGAGTAAATCCAAACAACGAAAAATAAAATAACGCCCTCAAGGCCTGCTTCGTAGAGCTGTGAGGGATGACGAGGTAATGGCCCAGCTATCGGAAAAACAACCCCCCAAGGCACCTCCGTGACACGACCCCATAACTCCTGATTAATAAAGTTACCAATTCGGCCCGCAAGAAGACCAGGGGCACAAAGGGGCGCGAGAAAATCAGCAACCTCAAAAAAACTTTTCTCAAAGCGTCGCGCAAAAAGCACAATCGCACAAATGACGCCGATTAATCCGCCATGGAACGACATGCCCCCCGTCCATACAGAAAAAATTTCTATCGGTTGGGAGAAATAATAAGGAGCGTTGTAGAAGATAACGTAGCCTAGTCTCCCACCGACCACCGCGCCTACAGCAACATAGAAAACCAGATCCCACACGAGCGAACTCGACCAGGCGCCTTGAGCATGTTTAGCTCGCCACAAGCCCAAAAGGCCGCCAGCCGCGAACGCCACGAGATACATCACGCCATACCAATGGATTACAAGGGGGCCGATACTGACCGCAATCGGGTCTATATTTGGATAGTCCAACCTTCTCTCCAGCTCACTCTATCGATTAAACAAACCAGGGTCATTCAAACGCGTATCGCGACAATGGGTATCATGTCGCAATATAATTGTCCTTAATCTTAACTCAATCAGTTAATGTTTTTTCTCATCATTGCAAGCGGTTAATCTCATCATGTCATTTCGACACCTGACAAAACACCTCTTAATCAAAGTATGCTGAACCGCTTTCTCTATTTTCGGATCCTGAGAAAAAGTCTCATCGCAATACTGGCAGTCAGCGCGTTCCCTGCTCATGCGGCAACTCGTCTTATCTTCAATACAGTCGAACAAGGGGTTCCCGGACAAGCACAAATTTTAATCAGTAAGGATCGGATACGATTGACTCATTCGTCGACCCCTCGCCAAGAGATCCTTTTCTTGGCCGCCGATCGGCTCGTTTTTCTGATTCATCATGCACGTAAAGAACTCACTCAAATCGATCCGGATGTCCTGCAACGTTCAATGAATCAGTTCTCGGGACTCGCAGAACAGTTAATCAAGCAACGAAACGCCTTGTCCGCAGACAAACGCGTCCAATTGGACGAGATGCTGAAAAGCCTCGGTATCGCGAATCCTGATCAGATTAGCTCTTCTGAGATACAAATAACCTCAATGAAAAAGCGAGATCGCGCTGCAGGAATCGCTTGTGACTGGTGGGAAGTAAGACGGGATGAACAAACCATGAGTGAGACCTGTTTAAGTGAAAAAACCAATTTGGCTTTTGACTCTGCAGACATCATCACCCTGCAGACGCTTGCGATTTATGTTCAGGAACTTCAAACATCCGCAAGCGGACTTTTATCCTCCTTTGGTTTTGCGTTACCGCCCCTTGGTTTGATAAACGAGACCATGCTGCCTATTCTTCTTCGAACGCCGTCAGGCACTTATTCGGCCGCCCTCTCCGCGATCGATCAGCTCGATGTCCAGTTGCAACTGAGAACACCATCTGGATACCGAATTATCGGTTTGCCTGGAAGCTAGCTGATCTGTTAAGCGAGCAGGTCGGGAAGATCTGAAAATAAATCGAGCGCTTCAGGATTTGCTAACGCCTCCCGATTTAGAACAGGCTCCCCGTGTACAATCTTTCGAACCGCAAGTTCTACGATCTTGCCACTTTTTGTTCTTGGAATATCACTGACTTCAATGATTTTGGCCGGAACATGTCGCGGGGTTGTATTAGCACGAATCTCTTTGCGGATCGTCTGGCGCAAATCTTCATCAAGTCGGGCACCGTCCTGCAGCCGAACAAAGAGAACGACCCTCACATCACCTTGCCATTGCTGCCCGATCACGAGACTCTCTATCACTTGGGGAATTCGCTCCGCTTGTCGATAAATCTCTGATGTACCGATCCGAACTCCCCCCGGATTCAGGACTGCATCTGATCGCCCAAAAACAACGAAGCCATCGTTTTCTGTTGCTGATAAATAGTCGCCATGACACCACACGCCTGGGAACTTTTCAAAATAAGCCGCGTTATATTTTAAATTGTCTGGATCATTCCAAAATCCGATAGGCATCGAAGGAAACGCATTTGCGCAAACAAGTTCACCCTTTTCATCTGGACCAAGTAATGCGCCGTCGTCGCCTCGAACCTGGATTTGCATTCCCAGCATTTCACACTGGATTTCGCCCCTCCAAACAGGAAGATTAGGATTCCCGCCAATAAAGCATCCCATGATGTCAGTGCCGCCAGAGATTGACGAAAGGCACGCGTCTTTACTCACCGCGTCATACACATAATCAAAACTTTCAGGATTAAGCGGTGAACCTGTTGACAAGATCGTTCGCACATTTGAGAGATCATGCGTTTGAGCCGGTCGTAATCCGGCTTTGGCAATCGCATCAATAAATTTGGCAGAGGTGCCGAAAATGTTAATTTTTTCTTCTGCAATGAAATCAAAAACAACATTGCCATCTGGATAAAACGGCGAGCCGTCATATAACGCAAGCGTTGCCCCACTGGCGAGTCCTGAGGCCAGCCAATTCCACATCATCCAACCGCATGTTGTGAAATAAAAAAAACGATCGTCGGTCCGGAGATCCACATGAAGCTGCTGCTCGGTAAGATGCTTAATCAGGGATCCACCGGCCCCGTGCACAATACATTTGGGCACACCCGTCGTCCCGGATGAATACATAATGTAAAGAGGATGATCAAAAGGTAAATCCAGAAACTCAATTTCAGTTTTAGATGATTGGAATTCCTCAAGGCAGGTTGCGTTGAATATATTCGACAGATCTGGCGCCTCCGACAAAAGCGGCACCACAATAATCTTTTTTAAGGATGGCAAATTGCGGCCGATTTCAACTAGCTTTGCAAGAGAGTCGTGCGCTTTACCGTTGTACCAGTACCCATCTGCGCTAAATAGCACTTTAGGCTCTATCTGGCCAAAGCGATCCAGCACGCCCTTGACGCCAAAATCTGGTGAACATGACGACCAAGTCGCTCCAATAGAAGCTGCAGCCAACATCGCACTGACGGTCTCAGGCATGTTCGGCATAAATCCACAAACTCGGTCTCCAGGCTCAATGCCCGCATCACGCAAAGCCCCGGCGATCCCAGCCACCTGCGCATAAAGCGCGGCATAACTCATTGTGCGCTTAACCTTATCCTCTGACCTAAATATCAGAGCAGGAGCACGATCCCGACGCCGCAAAAGGTTCTCTGCGAAATTGAGCGTTACATTAGGAAACCACTTCGCACCGGGAACCCGGTCTGAGTTATGAACCACAGGATCTATTGATCCAGACCCAATGACATTCGTCCAATCCCAAATACTGCGCCAGAACTCATCGGGCTCAGTAACAGACCAGTTATGCAGTGAACGATAGGTTCCCAGATTTCGACCCCAGCGGTCTTCCGCATCACCAGCAAATCGCGTCATGTTGCTGTTTTTCACCTGATCGTCAGTTGGCTCCCATAAATGCTTCTCACTCATCAGTTTTTTAAGACCTATTCGTCGCGTAATTGCCAATCGGTAGTTTACCGCGTGACGGTCTCATGATTAACTCCATGATAGGTCATCAAAAACTGCTCGTTTCAACCGGTGACCTAGCCCACGGGTATCGGCCGAACGAATTATTGACATTTAAAAGTAGTGTTCTAATGCGCAAAATCACCAAGTTTGATACTAGTCAATTATTCGACAACCTCAACTTACAAGCACAAAAAGAGCTATCGAAAACCGACGCTCGAATTGCCAGCACATTCTTTTCTCAATTCTTTAAAAGGGTGCCCCGAGAGGATTTACGCAACGAAAATTCTGACGATCTTTACAAACTAGCCATCGCTCATCTTAATTCTGCGAGACAAAAAAAACACGGACAGGTTCAGGTTCGAGCGTATAACCCGGTCAACCAATCAAAAATTGCATCAGCTTTTACAATTGTTGAGGTCACCTCGGACGACATGGCCTTCCTGGTTGACTCTGTCCAAATGGCGCTGAACCGTCTGGGCTACACCATACATCTCACCATTCATCCCGTAATCGGAATTACGCGAGATAAAAATCAAATCATCACATCGATTAGTGGCCACGATAGGGGTGAGCAACCCGAATCATTTTTAAATTTCAGAATTGATCAAGAAGTGCGTGCTGATCATCTGCAGACTATTGAAAGTCAGGTCAAAGAAACTTTGCAGTCAGTGGCAGTGGCTAACCACGATCGTCAGCTTATGCATGACCTTGCGTTGAACATCGCCTCAACACTGGATCAAACTGGCAACGAAGTTGGTCAAGTGATGTTGGAAGAGACTGCCGCTTTGTGTCGATGGATCGCAAACGGTAATTTTACTTTTCTTGGCGCTATTCAATATCAGGAATCCGAAGGCTCGGCCTCTGAAATGATTACCGACCGAGATTCAACACTTGGCATCTTGAGACCAGAAGCTTCCGCTGATCCGGGGTCTCGGCTCGCCATGTTACCTGAAGATATTTTGAAAAAATTTGACGTTAAAGAGCCTCTTCTCATCACCAAGTCAAGTGTTCGGTCGGCCGTTCATCGACCTGCCTACATGGACGTTATCTTGATTCAATATCCTGACATCAAGCGAGCTCAGTTTCGGCAAACTTTATTCTTAGGTTTATTCTCAGCTTCTGCATATAACCGCAGTGTGACCGATATCCCGATCCTACGTCTGAAATTAACCAATCTGCTAAATCGAAGTGGCCTGCCTGAAAACGGTCATGGGATCAAAGTCCTGCATAACATTGTCGAGCGGTATCCTCGAGACGACCTCTTTCAAGTTACCGGAGATGAACTTTTTCATAGCACAATGGGGATTCTCGATCTTCAAGACCGTCAGCAAGTTCGCTTGTTTGTCCGTGAAGACAGATTTGCACGCTTTCGTTCTTGTTTGGTTTATGTTCCCAGAGAGCGTTTTAATAGTGATCTTCGAGAACGAATCGGACGGGCGCTTCTAGCGGCTTTCGGAGGCGCGGCATATGAGTTCGACGTTCAGTTTTCAGAGTCGATATCTGCTCGAATTCACTACTTAATCAGGGCTGACAGCAAGCAACCCTCTCAACCTGACCTGCTTGCTCTCGAAGCCAAAATTTCTGAGTTTGCCCGCTCCTGGCCAGAAGACCTTCGACGGGCGCTACAAGTTCAATATGGCGATCAAGACGGCCTGGAGTACGCTGATGCCTGGAGTACCAGCTTTTCAACTGCCTATCGAGAAATTTACTCGCCCAAACAAGCTGTGGAAGATATTGACCATCTATCTCTTGCTCAGAAAACAGGAAAGCTCGGCATTCGATTTCGCTCTACCCGGCTACAGGATCGTTTGGAGACACAGTTAACACTGTATTCACCAAACCATTCCGTATTCCTGTCAGATGTATTGCCAATGATCGAAAATATGGGGCTGCGTGCATTATCAGGACGTCCTTACCGAGTCGTTAATCGTTCGGGTTATGTTATTTTCATTCACGCGTTTGAGCTGGAGAATAGCTCTGGACAAGTGCTCAGCAACGAAAATGATGCGAGAGACATTGAAGAATTGCTAGGCCGAGTCTGGACTCAAAAATCAGATAATGACGGATTTAATCAGTTGGCGTTAAGCGCAAAACTGAATTGGAATCAGATCACACTCCTTCGTGCAGTCTATCGATACTTAAAGCAAATTCGTTTTCGATATAGTCAGGAATATGTCATTCAAACCCTTGTAGGCAATCCAAATATGGCTTGCCGTATTGTGCGTCTTTTCGAATATAGATTTGATCCGGATTTAAAACAAAATCGCGATTTAGTAGTAAATAATATCCGCTCAGAACTTAAAGACGGATTAGAGCGCGTCACTAATATTGATGAGGATCGAATTCTTTCAGCATATATCAATCTCATTGAATCCTTACTTAGGACAAATTATTTCCAGCAGCATGATCCGGAACAACCCGAGCGATTATCATTAAAAGTCGACTGTTCGGCGGTGACCCGAATGCCTCAACCCCGCCCGATGGTCGAGATATTTGTTTTCTCGACACAGGTCGAAGGCGTCCATCTTCGAGGCGGACGTGTTGCTCGGGGCGGTCTCAGGTGGTCTGATCGTCCCGAGGATTTTCGAACTGAGGTGCTTGGTCTCGTAAAGGCCCAAATTGTTAAAAATGCGGTAATCGTTCCAGTTGGATCAAAAGGAGGATTTATCGTCAGAAGACTTTTGGACTATTCGACAGAGAAACAGTTGAATGAAGTTAAGACGTGCTATCAAACCTTTATTCGTGGCCTTCTTGATCTGACCGATAATTACCAGGGTGATGACGTCATTCCACCGGCAAGGACCCACAGATACGATGATGATGACCCGTACTTAGTGGTGGCAGCAGACAAAGGCACCGCTACCTTCTCTGATATCGCCAACGCCGTAGCTGAGGAATACCAGTACTGGCTCGGCGATGCATTTGCATCTGGCGGAAAGACGGGTTACGACCATAAGGCAATGGGCATTACGGCAAAAGGTGCATGGGAATCTGTAAAAAGGTTGGGTCGGGATCTAGATCTGGATACCCAGTCACAACCGTTTTCTGTAGTCGGAATTGGGGATATGTCTGGCGACGTTTTTGGAAACGGCATGCTGCTATCGCGACAAATCCGCCTGCTCGCTGCATTTAACCACAAGCATATCTTCATCGACCCCAATCCTGATCCCGAAAGCTCTTTCCAAGAACGTCAACGGCTTTTTGATCTCGGGCGATCAAACTGGGATGACTACGATTCCACTGTTCTCTCCGCGGGGGGTGGGGTTTGGCCAAGAACAGTCAAAAAAATTCGGTTGTCAGAGGCAGCCCAGAAGGCACTTTCGATCTCTAACAATGAACTCAGTCCTGAAGAGTTGATCCATGAAATCTTAAAAAGTCCCGCAGACCTTCTTTTCAATGGTGGGATTGGCACTTATATCAAAGCGTCATTCGAAACCCACGAATCAGTAAGCGATCGCGCAAACGATATTCTCCGGGTTGATGCCAGTCAGTTGCGCTGCCGAATGATTGGTGAGGGTGGCAACTTAGGCGTCACTCAATTTGGTCGAATCGAATTTAGTCAACGAGGTGGTTTATGTTTTACTGACGCAATCGATAATTCTGCGGGCGTTGATACTTCTGACCATGAGGTCAACATTAAGATTTTACTTAATGAAGCGGTCAAAATTGGAGAAATTTCCCACAGCCAACGAAATGATCTCCTAAGTGAAATGTCTGATGCGGTAACCGAACTTGTTTTGCGAGACAACTATGGTCAAACGCAAGCGTTGTCTTTGGAATCAGATAAAGCGGTCCAGCTCATCCATCAGCACGCCCGGGCAATTCGCCAGCTTGAGGGAAGTTATGGATTAAATCGAGCCTTGGAAAATTTGCCGGACGATCAACAAATTAACGAACGCATTGCTCACCACCAAGGGCTCACCCGACCTGAAATTGCGGTCTTGTTAAGTCATAGCAAAATCTCGATTTACCAGATGCTTCTTAACTCAAACGTACCTGAGGATGTCTTTTTATCTGAAGATCTAAAACGATACTTTCCTCAGGTCCTGTCTCCAAGATTTGACCCATTCATGGGAGATCACCCACTCCGGCGTGAAATTATTGCAACCCATCTCACCAACAATATGATTAATCGGGTTGGACCTGGGTTTATTTTGCGAATGAATGAACTAACAGGCGCGCATCCTGCAGACACCGTGAGAGCATATACCGCGTGTCGCGAAATTTTCAAACTCCGAGACTGTTGGCGTGAGATTGAAGGGTTAGATAACAAGATACGCTCGCAGGCGCAGAAAGAACTGATGCATGAAACGCGCCAACTGCTCGAACATGTCACTATCTGGCTTTTAAATTATCGGCCCCGTCCGCTCGATATTTCAGCTGCCGTCGAGGAATTCCGTGATTCAATTGCTCAAATTAAAAACGGATTTCCTCGAGTGCTTGCGGCCTCAAATCGCCTGACACAAAAACGTCGGGTAAAACGATACCTGAACGCCGGCACACCTCCATCGATTGCGAATACAATTGCTGAATTTGCAGCACTATCCCGAGGACTGGATATCGCCGAACTCTCACGCCTGGAGATTGGTAGCTTATCTGAGATTGCAACAATTTACTTTGATGTTGGCGAACGAATACAACTTTCTTGGCTTGCAAAAAAGGTGAGAGACTTACCCATCAGTAATCACTGGCATGGTCTCGGTCGAGCCGCCCTTTTAAATGATTTAGCCCTTACCCAAAGACAAATCAGCGCTAAAATACTAAAGACTGCTGCAGGTAAGGGTAAACCAGCTGTTCGAAACTGGATCGCAGAGCATCAAGCAGATAATGAGCGGCTAGCGCAAATGATTCAAGATCTCCAGAAATCCTCTGAATTTGACTTCTCGATGCTAAGTGTTGCTGTGAGTGCAGCAAACCAACTCGGTGCACCAAACGCTTAGACAGATACTTCTTAACTCAACACATCGCCCAAGCGCGCAAGAGACGCGATAGAGCAAAAGGTTGATCGTATTTCTTATTTTCGGAACATCACTACCCATGCGAACATCACAATTTTTTTTAGCCACCTTAAAAGAAGTCCCCACTGATGCTGAAATCATCAGCCATCAACTGATGCTCCGCGCGGGATTAATCCGACAGGTCGCATCTGGTGTTTATAACTGGCTTCCACTCGGTCACCGTGTCTTGAGCAAAGTCCAGCAAATTGTACGAGAGGAAATGAATCGCGCCGGCGGGCAAGAAATGCTCTTGCCCGCAGTACAGCCTGCTGAACTTTGGCAACAATCAGGTCGATGGGATGACTATGGACCCGAATTGCTAAGGTTTTCTGATCGTCATCAGCGAGATTTCTGTTTCGGACCCACCCATGAAGAGGTCATCACAACATTAGCGCGGACCGAAATCCGCAGTTACCGACAACTACCGATGAATCTTTATCAGGTCCAAACTAAATTTCGCGATGAGATTCGACCCCGATTCGGCGTGATGCGATCTCGAGAATTTATTATGAAAGATGCCTACTCTTTCGATTCTGACGGCGAAGGAATGGGTCAAAGTTATAAATCGATGTACGACGCGTATCACAAAATCTTTGAAAGACTTGGCCTCGCTGCGCAAGCCGTTGAAGCAGACGGCGGGTCTATTGGAGGAAACTTCTCACATGAGTTTCATGTCCTTGCTGATTCTGGGGAAGATGCAATCGCATCTTGTTCATCATGTGGTTACGCGGCAAACGTGGAGAAAGTCAGCCTGGCGCCCCCACTCAGCAAGCCGAGCGATCCGACTGAGTCATGTGAAGAAATTGAAACCCGAGACCAACATACTATCTCCGACCTGTGTAGGTTTCTTAGAATTGCTTCAGAAAAAACGATCAAGACACTGTTAGTGGATGGCGCGGATGGGGGATTAGTCGCACTTATCTTGCGTGGCGACCATGAACTGAATGCGGTAAAAGCAGAATCTCTGGAAGCGGTTGCTAAACCTCTGCGCCTCGCCGGGCGTGATGCGATCATCTCTGCTATCGGATCAACTCCTGGATCAATAGGCCCTGTAGGGCTAAATATCCCCATATTTGCCGATCATGACGCCGCCGCTTTATCTGATTTTGTCTGTGGCGCAAACAAAGAGGGATATCATCTACGCGGCGTAAATTGGGGGCGAGACCTTCCTGCTCCTGAATCTCACGACTTACGGCAAGCAGTTGAGGGTGACTCGTGCCCCAATGATTCCGAACAAAAAATTAGTATCAAGCGTGGAATTGAGGTCGGCCACGTCTTCCAATTAGGCACAAAGTACAGTGAAGCACTCAATGCAAACTTTCTTGATTCTGAGGGTCGGAGCCAGCCGTTTTTCATGGGTTGTTATGGGATTGGTATTACTCGGATTGTCGCTGCCGCCATTGAACAAAATCATGATGAAAGTGGAATCATCTGGCCGAGTCCCATTGCCCCTTTTGATGTGTGTATTGTGCCCATCGGATTAAAGAAATCCGAAAAGGTCTCTGCAGCCGTCGAACTTTTGTACACCGAGCTTCAACAAGCCGGAATTGAGGTCCTTCTTGATGATCGAAACGAAAGGCCGGGTGTGATGTTTTCGGAGATGGATTTAATCGGCATTCCTCACCGAGTCGTCGTGGGCGAACGTGGCCTTGAAAAAGGTGTTGTTGAGTATCGAAAGCGCACAGACAGTGAATCTGTTGATTACCCGATCGAAACAGTTATCGATACATTAAAAACACTCAATTCACTATGAATACAGACCTCGCAGCGTGCATCAGAAAACCGAAATACTGCACCGCGTTCCTGGACGGATAAGTTCATTAGTTGCAAATTCAAATGCAACGCTATATTCGGAGTTACCGCTAGAGCCGGAAACGGGTTCTATTCCTAGACGCGCTCCGACGGCGACATAGACGTTATCGCCGACGATGATTTGGAGCTCTTTTGCATTCTCAATTGCTGATAGCGTCTGGACATCAACAACCGCTCTTGCAAGATAACGCCCCCTCTCCGCCAACGTAATCACTGGCGGATCCTCCGATTCATGATAAACGTACTGACCAACGGTAAAGTCTGAATCTACGATCCACGCGTCAAACGGGGCTCTCAGCGAAGCCAGCTCAAGCATATAACTCGTCTGCTCTAGCTCAAGCTCTGCGTTACTGAGGGCAAGCTCTCTTCTCGATAATTCAAGGGCCGTCTGATCTAATGAGACTGCAGATAGAGAGCCTTCATCAAACAGCGTCTGCTCACGCTCCATCACCGCCCTATACTCATCGAGCTCTGTTTCTCGAATTTGGACCGCATTGACGGACCGACTATGCGCAATCTCCAAAAGTGACGAATCAAGCGTAACAAGCTGTCCATTCATCGCGACACGACTCCCCACCTTCAGTTCGACCCATTTAACGTGGCCTGAAATGCCAAATCCCATCTCCACTCTTCGGTTCCAATCTACTTGAGCCTCAACATTCTCAGCGAGGAGCGGAGCTGAGAATCCAAATAACACAGTCATCAGGAATATCCGCTGAATAAAGTCCATATTTCATTACTCCTTAATTAACAACGATGGACGAGCTAACAACACATCGAAGCGTGCCCAGCGCATCGCCTGTTGAAATTCAACACGGATCATGTCGAAGATTGCCTCTGCTACAGCAGTCTGAGCATCACCAAAATCAGCTCTCATCTCCATTTCATACATCGCACGGCTCCGGTCCTGATAATAGGCTCGGTAATTTTCAACTGCTTCAGCTGCACTAATTTCAGCCTGTCCCACCTGTAATTCAGCTAACAGGTTTAATAAAATCTCGCGCAGCTCAAATTCCGCCCCAACAAGTTCAGCTTCTTTCTCGAATAGCTCAAGTTGCGCCAGTGCAACCGCTGTTTTTTGCCGCGCGGTACCATTAAAAATTGGCGCAATCAGTTTAAGATTTGCCCTATACCGATCACGGCTTGAAAACGACGTGTCATAGTAATCTCTCGCTTCAAGCTGAATGCTCAACACCGGCGAATTTATTTTTTTGGCGACATCGACTTTTGCTCGGGCAGCTGCGACATCATCGCGACGGGCCTGCACGATCGGGGATCTGGCAATCGCTTGATCAACAATCTCGGTATAAATTGGAATCTCTCGCTCCAAATAAACAGATAAATCCGGCATCTGCAGCTCACTTGATAACTCTCCAGGACGCCCAAGAGTGAGTGCGAGCTCATGACGGGTCAGACGTCTTTCTAGATCAGCACGATGACGATCAACATAAGCTTTGCGATAAATCGCCTCTTTCTCAGCCACTTCTAATTCTGAAAACTGCTCAAATCGTTCGTGCCGCTCTTGCATTCGCGAAAATCTGAAATAGTCGAGCGCTAATTGCTCGTTACGCGCTCGATAAGCGTAATCTGCAAGAATCACCGAAAAATAACGATTCATGACATCAAGAAGACGCTGATCTTGACGAGCAATTAACTCTGCCTGGCGAGCGTTGATTTCCGCATGCACAGCTTCTTTTCGAGCAGTTGTTCGGCCGAAATCCGTTAATCTTTTATCAAGAACAAGGCCGTACCGGCTATCATTTTGAAAGTCCGTATCACTGTTCGATGCGCGACTTGAAGCCCTAGGCTGAAGCTCAACGAACGCATCAAAGCCATAACTAGCATCCACCTGCGTTTCGCGAATTTGGGCAGCTTGCAATCTAGCACGCGCGGGCACAAGATCAGGGTGAGACTCCAGACTTACAGTTAGAGCCAATTGAAGTGTGAGGGGTTGGGGTAATGGTGCGCGTTCTACCTGACCCTGAGCAGAAAAAAAAGTAATCCCTAGTCCCACAGCAAGCGCTATTGATGGCCAGCGGTGGATTGACTTAGGTTGCAACATTATCAATAACCCTGCATCAGGAATGTTAAATCAATCAAATTAACGATGCTCAGGAAGACTCTTGACGCCGATTTCGTTTATAACTGGAAAAACGCTCATTCTGAAAATGGGCTTCGACAACATATTCGCCCAGCCATAAGAACTCTTGGGGGTCGCGGGTCGTTCCCGTAAAGCGGGTCAATAATCGACCCTCAGTGTCGAAAAACAAGAATGCCGGAGTCGCTCTTATTCTATTGTGCTGGAGTGCGAATTCTGTCTCGGAGACTTCAACACCATCAAAATCCGTTACTAAGGCATCGCCGTCAGTATTCAAAGCGATCACCCGAAAGTGTCGACGAAAGTAGTCCTGAACCTCGGGTTGATTGAGAACAGTTTCTTTCATCCTCTCGCACCAAGGACAATCATTGGTCTCAAACATCACCAGTACGCCAACTTTGCCCTCCTCCGCCGAAAGCATGGCTTCTTCAGAAAGATCATTAAAACTATCCTGAAAAAAATAAACCGTCGGGTCCCTAGCTTCTGCTGCTGTCAAAGAACTGAAACAAAGCATCAGGAGAGAGATCGCGGTACGCAGATTGAGAGAAGTGATTATTTGTCGCATCCTGATTCTAAGTTAGTGTGTTTTAGCCCTTATTAGTTTTTAATAATATATCTGAAAAATCATCAAATCCAGCGGGTATACGAGCACGGTCCCACGCTTCTATTTTTAACGCTCTAGAGGCGGGGCGACTTTCCACCCACCACCGGGCGAACTCTTGGCGGCGGAATAGGGTTTCTTTTGGAATTTCCGAGTTCAGCACTTACACAAGCTCCCAAAAGTGTGACCAGCCAGGAGAGATAAATCCATACCAAGAAAACTGGAATTGTCCAAAGAGCACCGTAGATCACCTGATAGGTATCGAAATTACCAATAAAAACAACAAATCCATATTTCGCTAACTCAAATAGCACAACCGCAATTAAAGCGCCCACTAATGCAAATCGAAACCGGACCTCTCGACTCGGGATAATCAGGTACATCATCAAGAAGCCTAACCCCTCGAGAAAAACAGGTAACGCTCTGAGGACCCATAAAGAGGCATAGCCTGGTTTTTCGATCAAATCATCAATAATCCAGGTGCCGAGATAAGAAGTTAATGCAAGACTAATCACAAGCAAGACAGGCCCAAGAGTCAACATAGCCCAATATAAAAGAAGTCTCTGGATGAACTTTCGACCTTTCTGCACACCCCAGATATCATTAAAGGCGTCTTCGATTGTTGAAAACAACAACAACGCGGTAATAACCAAAACAGAAAGCCCTAAACCCGTCAACGTGCCCGCCTGACCAGAAAACTCTTGTAGATAAGAACTGACCACGTCGCTGGTCGCCGGAATTAAATTGGTATAAAGCAAGGACTCAACTTGACCGCGCCACGCGTCGAACGCAGGAAAAACGGCAAGAATTGCAAACCCGACAGTCATCAATGGAACCAATGACAATAACGTCGTGAACGCGAGCGCCGATGCAACGCTTGGCAAACGCGCCTCGCGTACCCGTATCAGCACGCGGTGAGATACTTCCCGTGCTGTCGAAATCGACTCACTCATCCCCATCACCTCTTGGAAAACAAAAATCCATACTAAAGGCTATTAATGCATTAAGGGCTTAAATCGAAAAATCAGCTTAAAAAAAAGGCCCCTTAAAGTGGGGCCTTTTTCAGTTTTTCGCTATATTCTAGTAATAGGGCGCTGCATTTGCCTGAGAAATAGACTGCTCTATTCCAAGCCTTGCAGACTCTGATACCCGCTGAGCCAACCGATATGCTTCAGCATTATCTCCTGCCTCCAGGCTTGCTTCTGCCACCTTAATCATTTTTCCAAGTGGAACCGCTGATCCTCCGGTCGCGCTATCGAGCAGTCGCCAAACACCACTTGCTGCTTTAGCCGCATCTGCATCCGCTTTAGCCTGAGCAATCATCTGTGCTGCTTGCTCGGCTGTTGCGTTTTGTGCGTCAGATAATCCAGCGGCCTGCAGATATACAAGATCAGTGGCTTCTGTCACGCCTAACGTCCACGCGCCACGAGTGCGCGCATGCATGATGGCTTCCTGAACTTGACTATCACTGAGGTCTCGCTCAATTTGGATCATCTGGCCCGGATAAATCAGATCAGCATCCGCTATCTCGGATCGATTACGCTTGAAAAGAAGAGGCCACTGGTAAGGATCGCTATAAACCTTCGGCTGAGACGCAATTCCCCAAAGGTGATCACCGGCCTGCACAACGTAAGCTGAAACACCCGGCACCGGAGCTTCTTCAACACAGACAAACGAATCAGGATGACGCGTACACCAGTCTTCAGATGCTGCAACAGCAACTGCTGCATCGTCAACACAGACAAACGAATCAGGATGACGCGTACACCAGTCTTCAGATGTCGCGGCGGCGTCCACACAATCGAAAGAGTCTGGATAACGGGTACACCAGTCATCTGGTTTGGCGACCGCGGCTACTACGGCCGGTGCCATCACCGCTGCGGGAGCAGGACTTGCTGCGGTCGCTTCTCCTGCTTCAGTTTCAGTAGGCTTTGCGGTCACACACCCAGTGGCAACTGCAGCGATAGCCATCAGGGCGAAGAAGGTTCGAATAGGCTTTGCGTTCATTCTCATTAGACCCGTGTCGTTAGGAGGTTTACGTATAAAATCACGGTAGTTACCGCATTTTTTTGCGTCAACTTATTGCTCGGACTGTACCTTTCGCCCTGCGCGCTGTCAAGAAATCAAGGAATAAACTATGCCTACAACGCTTTATCACAATCCACGTTGCTCCAAGTCCCGAGACACTCTCAAACTTCTCCATGAGCATGGAATTCAACCGCAAATTGTCGAATATCTTAAAGAGCCATTAAATGTCGCCATGCTTCAGAATATCCAATCGGCCCTCGGCTGCGATTTTATTGAAATGATTCGAACTCAAGAAGCATTATTTAAGGATTTAAAACTTGAAAACGCAGCCGAAGACGCCCTAAGGTACGCCGTTGTGGATAATCCCGCTCTGCTACAGCGGCCCATTTTAGTAAAAGATGATCGCGCCAAGATTGGTCGACCGCCTGAAAATGTTTTAAGTATCCTTTGATCCCGAGTACGCCAAATGATTGAAATTCTGGTTCTTTACTACAGCCGTGAAGGTTCTGTTGCTTCCATGGCACGGCTTATCTGCCAGGGCATTGAAAGCGTATCCGGGTGCAGCGCCCGCCTAAGAACGGTGCCTGCGGTCTCACCCAACACTAAGCCAACTGAGGCCACAATCCCAGATTCAGGACCGCCGTATGTCGAACTAAAAGATCTTAAGGAATGCCAAGGTCTGGCAATCGGCAGTCCAACTCGATTTGGCCAAATGGCCGCACCGCTTGCCTTTTTTATGCAGCGTACGGGCGCTGATTGGTTATCAGGCACGCTCGAGGGGAAACCCGCTGCCGTCTTCACTTCATCATCGACACAACACGGTGGCCAGGAATCGACTCTTTTATCAATGATGTTGCCTCTCTTGCATCACGGCATGTTGATTTGCGGAATTCCATTTACCGAATCGACACTCAATGAAACGACCACCGGAGGCACGCCGTACGGTGCGAGCCATGTTTCAGGAAATCAAAATCAACATCCTATCAGCGCTGACGAAAATGCACTTTGCCAATCGCTCGGCCGGCGATTGGCCAGAACGGCAGTTACTCTTTGCAAGCAAGATTAATCCAGTAAGCGAGCCGCTAAATCGCGTACAAAAGGCACCGTCAATCTTCGTTGATGCGCAAATGCCTGCTCATCGATCTGATCCAATAGATTGAAAAGGGTAGCAGAATCGCGTCTGACCCGGCGCAGAAGATAACCCAGCACTAAATCTGAAATTTCCAAACCTCTCTCGCCTGCTCGTAGACGTAAGGCTTGAGGCAGTTCGTCTTCATCAAGAGGTTTTATTGCCCATACCCCTCCCGAAGCCAATCGGGTAGTCAAATCCTGTAAAGCAAAGCCGCTATGAACCGGCGGGTAACGTCCCGCAAGAATCAGCTGCCGATCCGATTCCATCACTGTCTCAAAGAGATTAAAAAGCGCTTTTTCCCAACGACTTTCAGATGCAATAGCATCAACGTCGTCAAGGCACACAGTATCTGCGCCTTCTAATCCATTGATCATCTCGGGACTGCTCTCTTGCATCCCCAATGAGGCGTAAAAAGGAACCTTGGACGCGTGCAGAGTCAATCGGCAATAGGCCTGGAGCAAATGCGACTTGCCTGCCCCGTCAGGTCCATGCAGAAAAACAACGCGAGGCCCTTCAGAGGCGATCAAAGACCGAAGAAAACCAACAGCCTCCCTATTGCCTTCGCAAAAAAAGTTCTCGAGCGATGCGCTCTCTTTCAGTCGCAACGGTAATCGGATTTGGTCAGTTCCTATCAATCCTTCGACCCAACTTTTTGATCCACTCGAGATTCCAGGGGATGAATAAACCAGAAATAAACATAATGAATTGCACTGGCAACGGTGGTCACCGCAACAAACCACAAAAGGATCTCGGCTGCCGGCCCGAGCACGATCAAGCCGATGCGCTCAACCATTACCAGGATAACCAGCGAAATTTGCAAGAAAGTATTCACCTTGCTCAACAAACTGGGCTGCATCTGGACATGGCCATTCAAGGTATTCAACACCAAAACGCCGGCAATAATGCCAAGGTCTCGAAACCCGATGAGTAAAATTAGCCAGAATGGGAGATCTCCCGCCAGCACAAGCATCACATAGGTGCTGACAATCAGAATTTTATCTGCCAGCGGATCCAAGATAGATCCGAGCCGCGTGACGCATTTAAATCGTTTTGCAATCCAGCCATCGAGGCCATCGGTTATCCCTGCCAACACAAACACGGCCAGCGCGGCGCCATAACGACCCTCGTACAAAAAAAGAATTAATACGGGTACAGCGGCAATCCGCGCCAGCGTGAGCAAATTTGGGATCTGGTGGCGTAAAAAAAATTCAGACATCAGGAGTGCTCAAAGCCAGAACGGAGGTGGAACAGATCGTCGCCCTTCTATTAACAGTGCCTATCCCATATACGATACCATAAGGCCCCTATTTATCTCAGGAAATTAATTGCGTGAGTATCGAGAAAACTCCACCGATGACCTATCGGGATGCCGGTGTTGATATCGATTCGGGTAATGAGTTGGTCGATCGAATCAAGCCACTGGTCAAACGAACTCAGCGTCCAGAGTGTTTGGGAGGAATCGGCGGATTTGGAGGTCTTTTTGAGATTCCAATCGAGCGATTTGAAAAACCGGTATTGGTTTCAGGAACCGATGGTGTTGGCACCAAGCTCAAGCTTGCTTTTGCTCTCAATCAGCATGACACCATAGGAATTGATCTCGTCGCCATGTGTGCAAACGACGTTTTAGTGGTTGGCGCAGAACCACTTTATTTTCTTGACTATTTTGCGACTGCAAAACTTTCGCCCACTCAGGCCGAATCGGTCATTCGAGGCATTGCAAAAGGATGTGAATTATCTGGTGCAGCACTTATCGGTGGAGAAACCGCTGAAATGCCAGGTATGTACCAACCAGGGGAATATGATCTCGCTGGATTTTGCGTCGGTATAGTCGAGAAAAACCGAATTATTGACGGCACAAAAATCAATTCGGGAGATTGTGTGCTCGGCTTGGCTTCAAGCGGCTTGCACTCAAACGGATACTCGCTTGCACGCGCCATCGTCGAGCGCAGTAATACATCCCTAGACGATTCTTTTGGTCAAACGACACTTGGAGAAACCCTTCTCAGGCCCACCCGGATTTACGCACAAAGCATTCTAAAAACATCCCAAACCATCGATATTCATGGGATCGCCCATATTACCGGTGGTGGACTACCCGAAAATATTCCAAGAATCCTTCCGCAAGGTGTTCAATGCCAAATTGACTCCAAGAGCTGGACCTTTCCTGAAATCTTTAATTGGCTACAAGATAAGGGTGCCGTCGACGACGCCGAGATGCTTCGCACTTTTAACTGCGGAATCGGAATGGTACTGATCGTGGCTAAAGGAGATCAACAAGCAGCCGTGAGCGCATTCGAATCATGCGGAGAGACCGTTTACACGCTCGGTGAAATTGTCCGAGGTGAGCATGGTGTTGTCATTGCCTGAAAAATTGCAACGATGCCGAATGGTTGTGTTGATCAGCGGCAACGGAAGCAATCTTCAGGCGATCATCGATGCCTGTCACGACGGTCAAATTTTTGGCGACGTGGTCGCCGTTATCAGCAATCAGTCGTCTGCCTATGGTCTTAATAGAGCTACAGATGCAGGCATCGAAGCTGTAACCCTTCCACATAAAGATTTCCCGACACGCGCTGACTACGACGGCGCACTGTCGCAACACATTAACCAATTCGAGCCTGACCTCATCGTGCTTGCTGGATTTATGCGCATCCTGACGGCAGATACCGTGCGTCAGTATCGCGGCCGAATCATTAATATTCATCCCTCAATCTTGCCTTTGTATCCGGGTCTAAATACCCACGAGCGAGTGCTCGAAGATCAGGCCTCAATACACGGCGCTACTGTACATTTTGTCACTGAAGCACTGGACGGCGGACCGATCATTCTTCAGGGTCGAGTCAAAGTCCTCGACAATGACTCCAAAGAGACACTCGCAGCTAAAGTGCATATCGTTGAACATCAGATCTATCCGAAGGCCATCGCATGGTTCTCAACCGGCAGACTTCAGATGAAAGAAGACGCAGCGCTGCTTGACGACAAGCCGATCGATCTCCGGATTGAAAGCAGTGATTAGCCCCCTAGGCCTTATCGTCTGACGACTCAAGATCAAACGCAAGCTCATCGTCTTTCACATAAATACGCACATTGCCTCCAGTCGATAACTTTCCAAAAAGAAGTTCGTCTGCAAGGGCCTGATTGATCTTTTGCCTTATCAGTCTGGCCATAGGTCGAGCGCCCATCGATGGGTCATGGCCGTTCTTCGCGAGCCAACGTCGAGCGCTATCGTCGACCTCGAGGGTCACTTTCTTATCCGCAAGTTGTAATTCAAGCTGAAGAATAAATTTGTCCACCACGTGACTGATCGTCGAGTCATCCAACCCGCTAAAGCGGATGATCGAGTCGAGTCGATTTCTGAACTCTGGTGTAAACATCTTATTGATGACCTCAGAATCGTCGGCGCTATGATCCTGGGCGACAAAACCCACCGAACCTCTGGCCACCTGGGTCGCACCCGCGTTTGTTGTCATGACAATAATGACATTGCGGAAATCAGCTTTCCGGCCATTGTTATCAGTGAGGGTGCCATAGTCCATGACCTGAAGAAGCAAGTTGAATACATCCGGATGGGCTTTTTCAATTTCATCCAAAAGCAATACCGAATGCGGATTTCGGGTAACCGCTTCCGTCAAAAGACCCCCCTGATCAAATCCAACATAACCCGGAGGGGCGCCAATCAAGCGAGACACCGTATGGCGTTCCATGTATTCAGACATGTCAAAGCGCACCAATTCAATACCGAGTGTGAGCGCCAACTGACGAGTCACTTCCGTCTTTCCCACGCCTGTCGGGCCTGAAAACAAAAACGAGGAAATCGGTCGGTCGGCATTTCCAAGACCCGATCGGGATAACTTTATGGCATTAACGAGTGCGCCGATCGCATCATCCTGTCCGAACACGACACGCTTGAGATCCGCACCAAGGGTTTTAAGTGCATCGAGATCAGACGCACTCACTGTCTTGGGGGGGATCCGTGCCATTTTGGAAACGACCCGCTCAATATCGCCCGACCCAATCGTTTTCTTTCTCTTCGAGACCGGCATTAATCTTGCCTGCGCGCCTGCTTCATCAATCACGTCGATGGCCTTATCGGGAAGTTGTCGATCGTTAACATACCGGGCAGACAGTTCGGCCGCACTTCGAAGTGACGGCGCGGTGTATCTGACGCCATGATACTGTTCAAATTGCGTCTTAAGACCCCGCAGAATCTCTACTGTCTCTTCCACGCTAGGCTCAGGCACATCAATTTTTTGAAAACGCCGGGAAAGCGCGCGATCCTTCTCGAAGATGCCTCGATACTCCTGGTAGGTGGTCGACCCAATGCATCGAATCTCTCCGGATGCCAAAACCGGTTTCAGAAGATTGGATGCATCCATCGCCCCGCCGGAGGCTGCACCTGCTCCGATGACTGTGTGAATCTCATCAATAAACAAAACCGCGCCATCAGTTTCCTCAAGATCAGCCAAGACCGCTTTCAGCCGCTGCTCAAAGTCACCGCGATATTTGGTGCCCGCGAGCAGTGCACCCAAATCCAGCGCATAAATTGTGTTCCCGATAAGCGGTTCAGGCACCTCACCCTCTACAATCTTTCTTGCAAGTCCCTCGGCGATGGCCGTTTTCCCAACGCCGGCCTCTCCCACATAAAGAGGATTATTCTTTCGTCTACGGCAAAGAATTTGCATCGTCCGGCCCACTTCGACATCCCGGCCAATCAATGGATCAATTTTTCCAGCGATAGCGCGCTCATTTAAGTTTACGGCGAACGCCGATAGAGCGCTTTGAAGCTCATCATCACTATCTTCATCATTTTCGTCTGGTGACGGCAATTCACGTGGAGTATCTGTTTGGCCCACGCCATGTGACACATAACTCACAATATCAAAACGCGTCACACCTGCTTCGCCAAGGAAAAAAACCGCATGAGAATCTTTCTCTGCAAAAATGGCAATCAAAACATTAGTCCCGGTGACCTCTCGCTTACCTGAACTCTGTACGTGCAATATGGCTCGTTGGATTACTCTTTGAAAGCCCGCCGCAGGTTGGGGATCAACCTCCTCATCTGTCGCCACCACCGGAACATTATCCTTCAAAAAAGTAAACAACGTCTCTCGCAGACTAGTCAACTCTGCCCCGCAGGCCTTAATTGCTTTTTGGGTGAGCGCATCATCGAGTAACGCTGCTAGTAGATGCTCCACCGTGATGTATTGATGCCGGGCATCTCTCGCACTTTGGATTGCGCTATTTAATGACGTCTCGAGTTCGCTAGATAACATATCTCTACTCTGGCTCCATAGTGCATTTAAGAGGGTGCTGGTGCTCGCGAGCTAGAGCTAGGACTTCCCGAACACGAGTTTCCGCAACCTCAGCTGTAAATACTCCGCAGACCCCAGACCCTTCTGTGTGAACTTTGAGCATAATTTGGACCGACTGCTCTTCGGTTAGACGGAAGATTTTCCGTAATATCGTCACCACAAACTCCATCGGGGTGTAATCATCATTCATCAAAAGCACCCGATACATACGCGGCTTCTTCAGACGTGGCTTGGCCTCCTCAACCGAGGTGCCCGAGCTCCTGATGATTTCTCTGCTATTACTCATACTTTCTAATCTTTAATTTACAGTCCAGCTGTAAATATAGAGTCAACACCCTACTTTTCTCAAGGGATAGGTAAAATGAAATTTAACGAAAAAAACCAGCGGCAGGGGGTCTACCGCTGGTTTCATGCACATCAATAAACCGATGATCTTTACAGATCTATCGCTCGACAGTTAGGCAGCGTCAAACTGCTCCTCTTCTGTCGATCCTTTCATTGCCGTCACGGAGGAGGTGCCACCCTGTATCACAGTGGTCACGTCGTCAAAATAGCCCGCGCCCACTTCTGCCTGATGGCTGGCAAAGGTGTACCCACGATCCGCAGCCGCAAATTCAGGCTCCTGGACCATATCAACATATGCCGTCATGCCTTTTTGAATATATTCATGGGTCAGATCAAACATGTGGTACCACATGTTGTGAATACCCGCTAACGTGATAAATTGATATTTGTAACCCATCGCGCCAAGCTCTCTTTGGAATTTCGCGATCGTGGCGTCATCAAGATTTTTCTTCCAATTAAAAGAAGGGGAGCAGTTATACGCTAACAGCTGGCCCGGGTACTTGGCCCGAATTGCCTCTGCAAACCGGCGAGCCTCATCGAGATCAGGAACGGCCGTTTCACACCAAATAAGATCAGCGTAAGGCGCATAGGCGAGACCCCTTGCGATCGCCTGATCAAGGCCGGGACGGGTCACATAAAACCCTTCAGCGGTGCGCTCCCCTGTTAAAAATTCACGATCTCGCTCATCGACATCAGAGGTCAAAAGTGCGGCCGCGTTTGCGTCTGTCCGTGCCAACAACACAGTAGGGACGCCACAAACGTCTGCTGCAAGTCGGGCCGCCACCAGCTTTTGCACCGCTTCTTGTGTGGGCACTAATACTTTTCCACCCATATGCCCGCATTTTTTAACCGACGCGAGTTGATCTTCAAAATGAACGCCGCCTGCGCCTGCCTCAATCATGGCTTTCATCAATTCAAACGCGTTCAGCACGCCTCCAAATCCCGCTTCAGCGTCTGCAACGATGGGAACAAAGTAGTCAATATCATCTCGGCCTGAGGCCTGCTGGATCTCGTCTGCGCGGCGAAATGAATTATTGATCTTACGCACCACCGAAGGAACAGAATTTACGGGATACAAGGATTGATCCGGATACATCGCGTCGGAAATATTTGCATCTGCGGCCACTTGCCAACCTGACAAATAAATCGCTTTTGCCCCTGCTTTAACCTGTTGCACCGCTTGACCGCCTGTCAATGCGCCCAAAGTTGGAAGATAATCATCTGTATTAAGCCGACGCCACAACTTTTCGGCACCTAATCTTGCAAGGCTGTGCTCGATATGGACGCTGCCCCTCAAGCGGGAAACATCAGCACCCGTGTAGTCTCGCTTTACATCTCGCCAGCGTGGATTTTCGTCCCATTCGGTATCGAGAGCGTTTTCGTATCGCACAGAGTTGCACATGTTAAGGGCTCCATAAATGTCCGGTGTTTTTAGTTTTGATCCACAAGTTGAGCTGACAATCACTTTAGTTCGTAACGCAACCTAATCAGTCTTAACGAACACAGTTTCTGTGCAGGTTAATTATTAATCAAGTTAATTATTTCAATATTATTTATTAAGTATTACAATACTTAGGCCTGCCCCAGCGCTGAGCGCTTTAGAATGAGTAGCTCCCTTTATTACAAGAAAAGTCGACTGAAACAGTTACGTGCGTTCTGTTACACCGCACGGTTGGGAAGTATCTCCCGGGCTGCCGAAAGTCTGTTTTTGAGTCAGCCGTCTGTGTCTTTACAGATCCAAGCGCTCGAACGAGAACTTGGAACCACCCTTTTTGAGCGCCGGGGACCAAACATCCGACTCACGACACAAGGGGAAACTCTTTTAGAACTCGCATTTCCACTTGTCCATGGGGTCGACACCATTGGCGATTCGTTCGCGGGCGAAATCGGAAACCTTAACCAGGGTGAAGTCAATATTGCCGCAGGAGAATCAACAATTCTTTATCTGCTACCGGAGCCGTTGAAAAAATTCAAGAAGTCTTTTCCAAAAGTCAAAATAAAACTTCACAATGTCACTGGCCGAGACGGCATGAAAATGCTACGCGCAGGCGATGCAGACTTCGCGGTAGGCCCACCGACTCTCGGCGCGTCGGAAGATCTAGACTACGTTCCCGTTGTGGACTTTAAAACAGTTTTGATTACGCCTCGCGGACACCCACTCGCAAAAAAAACGAGGAAGAACATCAAACTTGAAGACATAGAGCCTTTTGGCTTAATTTTGCCGCCGCGATATCTCGCCACCTGGCAAATGGTCAAGACGGTGTTCAATGAACATTCGGTCAACTATTCGGTTACCCTTGAAGCCGGCGGTTGGGAAGTCATTAAAAAATATGTTGAACTCGGCCTTGGAATCTCCATCGTCACTTCAATCTGCATTGATGGGTCCGAGAAGGTTTCTCAAATCTCGCTGGACAAATTTTTCCCCGATCGCAGTTACGGGGTTGTGACCCAGCAAAAGAAGTATCTCTCGCCACAAGCACGGCAATTTATTGATCTTGTTACTTCCAAGGCCTCCTAAAACCTCTCCGATCAGAGACTGCCTTGTGGATTGATTGATAACTGGAATTCGCATTAATTTATAATATGCGCTGGATATTATTTGTTTAAGCCCTATGCTCAATCGCTTCTCACACGCTAAAGCGGCCCTACCGGTCTTTGCCATCCTCTTAATGACTTTGGCGAGTAGCGAAAGTGTTGCAGTTCAGAAGTTAGATATTTGTTACAACTTCAGCTGTAAGACGAAAGAGCCAATTGAATTGTCATCAGAGGAGTGGCGAAGCGTGATTGGCTGGTTCTATCCAGCGGCCACCGACGCAGTTACCGAGCGTGAGCAGCTCAGACAGGCTGTCGGCTGGCTGGAAGTGGTCGTCGGCAGACATACCCCAACCCATAAAGACAAGGGCCTTAATCTGGAAAAGAATCCGCAGTTTCAGGGTCAGCTCGACTGTATTGACGAGTCATTAAACATTACAAACTACATGGATCTGTTCTACAAACAGGGTCATATGCGCTTCCATCGCCCCGTTGAGCGCGCCTACCGTCGTGGCGGTTTTGACCAGCATTGGGCGGGTCAATTAGAGGAAATCACGACTGGCACGCGTTTCGTGATTGATAGCTGGTTTCAAGATAATGGCATGCTGCCCTACATCGCAAAAAGTGAAGAATGGCATGATCTGACTGACGCTCAAATTCTGCTTTTTCGTATCAATGACTAAATCAAGGTCTCTCGGATGCGAAGTTGCTCAGATATGTCATCAGATAAAAAGAAAATAGTCATTGGCTTGTCAGGGGGGGTTGACTCTGCCGTCGCGGCTGCTCGACTAAAACAGGAGGGCTGGAACGTCACCGGTCTTTTTATGAAGAACTGGGATGAAGATGATGACGAAGCCTACTGTGCCGCACGCGAAGACCTCGCGGCGGCAACAGCGGTGAGCGAGACTATTGGCATTCCCCTGAAGACCGTTAATTTTTCTCATGAATATTGGGAACGTGTGTTCTCAACTTTCTTAAAAGAGTATCAAGCAGGGCGCACTCCAAATCCTGATGTGCTGTGTAATCGAGAGATCAAATTCAAGGAATTCCTCTCGTACGCCCAGATGCTTGGCAGTCCCGTTATTGCAACCGGACACTATGCGCGAATCAAAAGTCACAAAAATGGTTTTGACCTCCATAAATCAGAAGATCTCTCCAAAGATCAGTCCTACTTTTTGCATGAACTGGGTCAAACAGCATTGGCAGCGACGATCTTTCCGCTCGGCGAGACAAATAAAACAGAGGTCCGCGCCGAAGCAGTTTCCCTCGGGCTTCCCAACGCAAAGCGAAAAGACAGCACGGGCATTTGTTTTATTGGCGAGCGAAAGTTCTCTGATTTTCTTTCGAAATACTTGCCGCCAACGCCTGGAGATATCAAAGATCTCAAGGGGAAAACGATAGGGAAGCATCAAGGTCTGTGGTTTTATACGCTGGGGCAGCGCCAAGGACTTGATATCGGCGGCGCTGGAGATGCGTGGTATGTCGCCGAAAAAAATATGACAGAAAATACTTTAATCGTAGTTCAGGGGCATGACCACCCCAGCCTGCTGAAACAATCTGTGTCTGTTAAAGAAATGCACTGGACTCGTAAAGAGCCAACACAAACCCGCCTGACGTGCTTCGCAAAAACTCGTTATCGACAAGCTGACCAGTCTTGTGAAGTCGAAATTTTTCCAGATGGAAGCTTATCCGCGACTTTTGAAGAGCTTCAACGGGCACCGACACCCGGGCAGTCTCTTGTTCTTTATCATGATACCCAAGTGCTCGGCGGTGGCGTCATTGAGCAGGTTGTATAAAGGACGCTCTATTATGAAAAAAATCTTGATCGCAGGATTCCAGCACGAGACGAATACTTTCGGTGCAACCAAAGCACAGTTTAAAGACTTTGAGGAAGCCGATAGTTGGCCGGCCCTGTTAAGTGATGACGACGTGTTTTCGGGAACAGAGCATATCAACCTTCCAATATCAGGGTTCATAGAAGCACTAAAAAGCGATACCAATTACCCACTTATTCCTATTGTCTGGGCATCCGCTGAGCCATCATCATACGTCACCGATGATGCGTTCAATCGAATCTCAAAAATGATTCTGGACAGTATCAGGCGAAATCCAGACATCAGCGGTATTTATCTGGATCTGCATGGCGCCATGGTGACAGAGTCCTTTCAGGACGGCGAGGGTGAACTTCTTCGACGCATTAGAGAAGTCGTTGGTAATGAACTCCCTATCGTCATCAGCCTTGATCTGCATGCCAACATTACGGAGCAAATGGTTTTGCTGAGTTCGGGTATCTGCATCTATCGCACCTATCCCCATATTGATATGGCCGAAACAGGGGGGCGCGCTGCGATCCTGTTGAAACGCCTTCTCAATGGAAAAATGCTGTTTAAGGCGTTCAGACAAGTCCCGTTCTTAATTACGTTACCCGCTCAGCACACAGGAGCTTCACCATGCCAGGAGCTTTATTCTCTACTCCCCGACGGACTCGAATCGGACCACCTCAGTTGCGACATCGCGATGGGTTTCCCACCAGCAGATATTTTTGATGCCGGACCAAGCGTTGTTGCATTTGGTAGCGATCAAAATGAGGCAAATCAAGCAGCCGATGCGCTCATCGAATATTTTCAAGCGCATCGTGAGAAATTTAACGTCAAGATGCTTTCTGCTGAAGAGGCTGCAAGAACAGCAATGAGCCATGAGGGTAGCAAGCCCGTCGTTATCGCTGATGTACAGGATAATCCTGGCGCAGGCGCACCATCCGATACGACCCAACTTCTGAAATCATTACTTGACGCAAAAGCGACCCACGCCGTGCTGGGTTTGATCAACGATCCTGAGGTTGCAGCGCTCGCGCATAAGACCGGACTGGGACACAATTTTTCGGCAAATCTTGGTGGAAAATCAGGTCTTCCCAATATGGGACCGCTCGAAGGATGCTTTCGGGTTCGGGCGCTTAGTGATGGCATCTTTGACTTCACCGGGGCGATGTACCAAGGTGCCAAAGCGCAAATCGGACCTATGGCGCTGTTAGAGGTTGTTGCGGATGATTGCGACATTCAAGTCGTTGTTGGCAGCAAACGATGTCAGTGCCTCGATCAGGCAATTTTTACCCACTTAGGCATTGATCTAGCGACAAAAAGAATAATCGCGCTTAAAAGCACTGTCCACTTTCGCGGTGACTTTGAATCACTCGCAGACCTTATTATTATTGCTGAAGCACCTGGCGCAAACTTTTGCCGCTTGGACGAGATTCCCTATCAAAATCTTCGTCCTGAATTGCTCGCTACGATAAGGTCATCGAGCGATTCGAATCCATCTCCGTAATTGACTTGGCAGCACGCCATCGAAATCTCCACATCAGCAGTATCGCCGTTGCAGCAACACCCATGATCATGCCCCACCAGAGCCCCACCGCGCCAAAGCCCCAAGTCATCCCCAACATCCAAGCGGCTGGAAGTCCAACAATCCAAAAACTAAAAGAAATCAGTAAGGGTCCATTAACATCCTTGAGGCCCCGTAGCGCGCCCTGGGCCGTGATATAGGTCGCATCGAATATTTGCAAGAATGCTGCCGCGACCAACAATGGCACTGCGGCTCGAATCACGTCAGCGTCCTCTGTATAGAGTCCAGCGACCCACTCAGGGATCAAGAAAATAATCACGATCGATGGAATCACTAAAGCAACGGCGCAAGAGATTCCAAGATAACCTCTCGCGCGAGCCAGCATCGGATCATCTTGGCCAATCGCCTGACCAACGCGAGCCAATGTTGCACTGGAAAGACTCACCGGGATCATAAACGCAATGGTCGCGAAGTTAATCGCCACCTGATGCGCCGCAAGCCAAATATGTCCCATTTTTCCCATCATTAAAGCAATGGCTGTAAAAAAACTGGTGTCCAGAACAAGCGTTCCCGCGATCGGTAAGCCCAACTTTAGAAGATCAATAAGCCCGCGCCCGGGAAGACTAAACGAGCGCCAGAGTTGTCTAACCCGGTAGCGCTTTGCGCAAATAACAAAAATCAGCATGCCTAACGCATTAAGAGACATCACTACAATCAGGTTCAATGCAGCGCCTTCCACCCCCATTGCAGGCATTCCAAAATGGCCGAAAATAAAAGCCCAATTACCGAGCAACACAATCGGCAAGGTCGCAACATTGATGATCAGCATTGGCTTTGAGTGACCCGTCGCCTCGCATAAGAATCTAAGCCCCATATATAGGCACACGGCAGGCATGGACCAGGCCGCGAACCTTAGATAATCCTCAACAAGCGGCATCACGGCAGGATCAACGCCCACGAGAAGCATTAAATGACCCATCTGGCGAAGCACGAAAAATGCGCTGACCCCGGTCACAAGCGCTAGCCAGATTC
>SHBR01000022.1 GCA_004212795.1 Candidatus Thioglobus sp. | reverse complement strand
GAAATGGGTGTGGATTTGGAGGAATGGTTTAACCGGACATGCCCAAACGGGGAAAAGGATGCACACTACGGTGGTTGGGATGAAATTAATCAAAAATCGATTTGGATTTGCGACAATAGTGAACGCCAGAAAATTGAGATTAGTGATTGATGGATGTGTTGCGAGCGTTTAGCATTTTCGCCCGTTCCAACGATTCAGCACGGTAAGGCTGACGGCTTTCAAGGGTAAGGAGCGGCAGCTGGCTGGGAGCCTTTTACACCAGCTGAACGCTTGCCGGAACAATGAAAATTTTTGAAGGGCAACAAGTCTTTTGGCGATCAATCGAATCACCTTCGCGGTAAAGAATAATTTTTTAGTTCTTGATCGGGTTTTCAGAACTAATTTCTCATTACTGACAACCTCCAAGGACTTTTGAGCAACAACTAATTCCTCGCAGTCATGCTTGAGTTCATTAAAGTTTTGCCAGCGCCTCGGACTTTGTTCCCCATTCAAAATTCCAATTGCATTTTGATAAAGAATATAGTCAGCAAGTTGAAGATTAAAAATTTCGAGTCGAAATTCCTCAGACGACACAAGGTCATTATCCAAAACAGGATGGGAACGGTTTTGGGCAGAACGGGGTGGAATCATTTGGGTGTGATTATTTCCCTGGATTTCCGAAATAACGGCTTTGATAAAAGGATTAATACCGGATTCAACGCTGAATCCGTCTAATTCGAGCAAGCGTGCGTGGCATCGGGCGGAAAACAAATTAAGGTCATCGGTACGTAATCGCCCACTATTCATAAGGGAGAGAGATCGGCATTGATTATTCAGAAATGACCCAAAATACCGATTTAATACATTTGGAACATTCTGCGGGCGATTTAACGCCTCAAGGCAGACGTGCATCAGAATACGAAATTGGTAAAGGGGCATCCGCGCGAGGGATAAGTAGGAGCCACATAATGTTTCCGCCTGCCAGTTGATTTGTGAAATGAGCTGATTGACCGGATTGCGAAGCAGGACAAAATATCTCGTATCTTTTTCAGGAGGGAAGATGCGGGTGAGCGTGTCGTAACGGACATGACCGGAGATCCAGGTTGATCGATTAGACAATTGATGCCGGATTCTGGTGTGTTGAATGCTTTCGGATGAATCAATAAATCGCTGGATATGATCAATAACGGCTAGGTCGTTTGCGCGAAGACAATTATTAAAGAAAGTGCCGGCGGTGCGTGGAATATGGATAAGAATATTGTGGCCGATTAAGTCTTCATACGCGACTGGCCTGGGGTGAAAAATGTGGGACTTCTGCATAAATTATGGGACAAAGAAACCTGCTGCATTAAATCAACAATATTTTGAATATCGAAAGAACATGATTACCAAGTAAACGCCTGGGTCTCCCTCAAAGTGGTTTAATTGACCGCCAAGAAATCTATCGCAGCTTGCGCGCCACCACTTTTGTGTGGAATTTGAGCAAGTTTTAATCCCATTTCAACTCCGCCTAGCGTGCCGATGAGAGATAGTTCATTAAAATCACCGAGGTGTCCGATTCGAAACACTTTGCCTGACAATCGACCAAGACCATTCCCTAAAGACATATTGAAGTTTTCTAATATTATCTTTCGAAGTTGATCTGCGTCATGGCCATCCGGAACTAGAACTGCCGTCAGAGAATTGCTGTATCGGTCCGCGTTTTGACAAAGGATCTCAAGCCCCCATGCTCGAACCGCGCATCGAGCAGCTTCGGCCAACCGCAGATGACGCGAGAACACATTCTCCAGACCTTCGTCAAGGAGCATATCGAGCGCTGTCTGCAGGCCATAGAGTAGATTGGTCGAAGGGGTGTAAGGAAACTGCCCCTCTTTGTTAGACATCAGGATATCGTCCCAGTTCCAATAGGCGTTAGGAAGAGTTGATTGTTTTGATGCTTGAAGTGCTCTAGCGCTAACGGCATTGAAGCTCAGGCCCGGGGGCAGCATTAAGCCTTTTTGGGATCCGGCAACGGTGACATCGACACCCCATTCGTCATGACGGTAATCGAGTGAGGCGAGAGAGGAGATAGTATCCACCATTAGCAGTGCGGGATGGCTTGCTTGGTTGATTGCTGCTCGGATTGCTTTGATATTTGAAACCACGCCGGTTGATGTTTCGTTATGCACAACACAGACCGCTTTAATAAGATGATTGTCATCTTTTTCCAGGCGGGCTTTGATTGCGTTTGGATCAGCTCCCTGTCGCCAGTCAGTGGGAATAATCTCTGCATTGAGTTCAATTTTGTTTGCAAGACGGCCCCATCCCTTTGCAAAATGGCCTGTTTCACACATCAGGATCTTATCCGCCGGAGAAAGGCAATTTACAAGCGCGGCCTCCCATGCGCCTGTTCCGGAGGCTGGAAAAATAATAACGGGACCCTGCGTTTGGAACACCCGGGGAAGTTTGTCAAGAATATCGAGAGTCAGCGCGGCAAATTCAGGCCCACGATGGTCAATCGTTGGCGCATTAATTGCGCGTAGAATCGAATCTGGGACATTTGTCGGTCCGGGGATTTGGAGAAAGTGACGTCCGCTCATTGCCGTGCGATGGGTAAACATAATCAAGCGTTAATTGTATCCTTCCTAGAGCTAAAGAAAATACAAATCACTAAGGTATATCAAGGAAAATCTCTTGGCAGTAAATCCAGAATTTGAAGCGTTTAGTCAATCTGACTTTGCGCAGCGGTTACGGTCAGGACTTGAGGGAGAGGTCTATTTCGATTCGTTTTCGAGGGGGCGATATTCCACGGATGCCTCGATTTACCAAATCGAACCCATCGGGGTTGTTATTCCTCGAAGTTGGCAGGATGTTGTTTGCGCATTACAAATCGCGAAAGAAGCCGGAGTGCCCGTTTTGCCCCGTGGGGCCGGAACTTCTCAATGCGGTCAGACGGTCGCAGAAGCGCTGGTTATTGATAACACCACCTATCTGAGCCAACTGATTGAAGTTGATCGGGAGAATAAAACGGCCATCGTCGAGCCTGGGATGGTGCTCGATCATTTAAATCGTGCGCTTGCAAAAGAGGGCCTTATGTTTCCGGTGGATGTATCGACGGGAAGTCGTGCAACGATCGGCGGGATGACCGGTAATAATAGTTGCGGTGCTCGTTCGATTCGTTATGGAACCATGCGGGATAATGTGTGCGCGCTGGAGGCAATTTTCATTGACGGAAGTCGCCATCACTTCGGTTTGTCGTCTCGTAGCAATGAATCCAATCGATTCAATCGGCAATTATTAGATATCGGCGATAAATATGCCGATGAGGTAGCTCGTCGCTTTCCGGAGGTGCAGCGTCGGGTCGGTGGATATAACATTGATGCTCTTGTCCGGTCGCCGAATGGAACCAACAATCTGGCTCATCTTCTCGTCGGCTCTGAGGGCACACTTGCTTATTCCGAACGCATTCAACTTCACTTATCTAATATTCCAAGTCATAAAGTGCTCGGGGTCTGTCACTTTCCGACTTTTTACGCCGCGATGGATTCGGCTCAACATATTGTCAAATTAGGTCCGAGCGCTGTTGAACTGGTTGATCGCACCATGATTGAGTTGGCGCGTGACATACCCATATTTCGGGACGTAATTGGTCAGATAGTCGTTGGTCAGCCTGACGCTTTATTGCTCGTCGAGTTCTCAGGCGATGACCTTGACGCTCAGTTGAAAGGCTTGGAACAATTGCAAGAACTCATGAATGATCTTGGGTTTTTGGGCAGCGTCACCGAAGCCATTAACCCAGGATTTCAAAAAGAGATATGGGAGGTGCGTAAATCAGGCCTAAATATCATGATGTCGATGAAAGGCGATGGCAAGCCGGTATCTTTCATCGAAGATTGCGCTGTCCGTCTTGAAGATCTAGCAGAATACACCAGAAGGTTGACCGAAATCTTTTCAAAATATGAGACCTCTGGAACCTGGTATGCGCATGCATCTGTAGGCTGTTTACACGTTCGACCGGTTTTGAATGTAAAGCAGGATATCGACGTTATTAAAATGCGAGCGATTGCCGAGGAAGCATTTGAGATGGTGCGTGAGTATAAGGGATCGCATTCTGGCGAACATGGAGATGGACTGGTCCGCTCGGAGTTTCATGAGGCGATGTTCGGTGAAAAGATGATCACCGCCTTTACCGATGTCAAAAATCTGTTTGATCCAAGCAGCCTTTTTAATCCTGGGAAAATTGTAAGACCCTCAAAGATGGATGATCGAAGTCTGTTTCGCTACAAACCGGGTTACAAGACAAAGCGCCTGGAAAACGGCCTCGACTGGTCAGCGTGGGGTGGTTTTGGCGGAGCGGTTGAGATGTGCAATAACAACGGAGCCTGCCGAAAATTTGATTCAGCTGTTATGTGTCCGTCTTATCGAGTAACGCGGGAAGAGAAACATTTAACGCGAGGTCGTGCGAACAGCCTGCGTCTTGCTATTTCCGGTCAGCTTGGCGCATCCGGTTTCACAGATCCTGCACTTTATGACTCAATGAAACTCTGTGTTGGATGTAAAGGCTGTAAGCGGGAGTGTCCGACTGGCGTGGACATGGCGAAGATGAAAGTTGAATTCTTACATCACTACCACCAAAGCCATAAGCATTCGTTACGAGACCATTTAATATCAAGCCTGCCAAAGTATGCACCAGTCCTAAGTCGATTTTCTCCCTTAGCGAATGCTGTCGGGAATAGTCCAATGGCCAGAGCCTTCGCTGATAAAATCTTAGGCGTAAGTGCCAAACGATCGTTACCGATTTGGCATAGAACCTCAAGGCAGAAGCAAGACGCCTGCGTTGGGTCCGGCGATTTAGGCGACGTGGTGCTTTTTTCCGATACCTTTAATCGTTATTTTGAGCCTGATAACTTGAGCGCAGCCATTGAGGTCCTAACAGCTGCAGGCTTTAAAGTGCATCAACCTGTTGCAGTCGACGGTGAGGCTCGCCCTTTATGCTGTGGGCGAACCTATCTTTCGACCGGCATGGTTGATAAAGCTCGGGCAGAAGCAAATCGGACGATAAAAGCCCTAAAGCCTTATCTGCAAAAGAAAATTCCAATTCTCGGGCTGGAACCTTCATGCCTTTTCACTTTCAAAGATGAATTTCTGAGCCTCATCGACGATGATTCAGCACCGGTTTTGGCTGAAAGTGCAATGCTGGTTGAGGAATTTTTGGCGGGAGATGGATTGCAAGGCTTCTCAAGACTTAAGTTTCAGCGTACGCAAGAAAGAGTAGCTTGGGTCCATGGTCATTGCCATCAAAAAGCGTTTAATAGTATGGATGCCGTCGAGCAAATGCTTCAACGAGTTCCCGACCTAATTACCAAAATGATACCTTCTGGATGTTGCGGTATGGCCGGAGCCTTTGGATATCAATCGGAAACGTATGACACCTCGCTTGGGATGGCGCAACTTGATCTTGTGCCTGCACTCGAAGCGGTAGATCAGGATGACTGGGTTCTCGCTGATGGATTCAGCTGCCGACATCAAATCAGTGATGTCACTAGCAAATCACCGCGCCATGTTGTGCAATTTCTCGCACGGTCGCTTCAGTGACTTTGTTTTTTATAAAAAGAGTATTCGAATGACGCTTGCTGACTGGTTTATTGTCGGCTGGTGCGGCATCGCCCTGTTTTTTGGCGGACTCATCAAAGGGGCGTTGGGGGTAGGGACGCCTTTACTTACGGTACCCTTAATGGCTTTAGTGTTACCACCACAGATGGCCGTTGTCCTGATGGCGGTGCCTGTGGTTGTTGCGAATGTTTGGCAAGCTTTTAAAGCAAAACAAATTAAGGCAGCGGTTTCACGTTTTTGGCCGCCTTTTCTGACCATCTTAATTGGCACCTATTTTGGTGTTGCAATTCTTGCTGATATTGACGATCAATCTCTTTTTATTGTCGTTGGGGCGATTGTAATTTCAGCGGCATTTTTTCAAGGCTCCTCATTTAAGTTTCATTTGACACCGGCGCTTGAAAAGCCGGCAGGGTTTATATTTGGAGCCGCGAGTGGCCTTATCGGAGGCCTTTCCTCTTTATTTGGTCCGATGCTTATCATTTATCTGCTATCTATTCCTAATCTTGGAAAAGAGCGGTTCGTTGCATCGATGAGTTTTTTATATATTGCCTGTGTCGTCCCTTGGGCGGTAATGCTGGTGCTTTTTGGCGTCCTTGACCAGAGAATGGCATTTTTGTCCACAGTGTCGGTGGTTCCGGTCATGGTAGGTCTGATTGCTGGCGAAAAACTCAGGAAGCGAATGAGTGACGAGCGCTTTCAGCGGCTTATTCTTCTCGTATTACTGATATCGGGATTTACGATGCTCTGGCGGGCGTTTTCGGGATAGATAGATGGAATGCTTTGACACCTATAGAGGGGTGGGATACTATTTTTTTCTGATCCAAATAAAAAAGTCTGAATTAAAGAAGAGGAGGAAATATGAGACGTAATAAGTTTCTGATGACAACAGCTTCAATGTTGGCGGCCACGATGTTTTCCGCGAGCAGTGCCTACGCAGCTTGCGCAACTGATGGACTGCCGGGCACCATGGCAAAACCGGGCGGGTTTCCAGAGCGGGCGCTTGCAATGATTGTCCCCTACGGACCTGCCGGTGGATCCGGGCAGGTTGCACAGGCAATGGCTCAAGCCGTAACTGAATTAACAGGAGTGTCGATCAATCGCGATCATAAGCCGGGCGGCTCCGGCACAGTGGGCATGACGGCTTACTTGGCAATGCCAACGGATGGATACACGGTTTTGGAGCATATTGATGATGCTTCTAGCGCGCACGCGCTTGATTCTGGTCGTCCGAATCCTGCAGAAGATCTGATTCCGCTGGTAATCTCTCAGATTACTTTTTCTCAGATCTATATCCGAACCAATGAAGATCGTTTCACCGATTGGGATTCGTTTGTAAACTGGGTGAAAGCCCAGGATGGAAAAGCAACAATTGCTAACGTTTCAAAAGAGGGGTCGATGGAGCGTATCAATATGAAGTACCTCACTGATGCGACCGGAATGACAATTCAGCAGATCTCATTTGATAAAGGCGCGCCAAGGTATGGTGCCTTAGCAGGTGGACAGGTTGATGCATTGTTCGAGCAGCCAGGCGATGTCCGAAAATTTCTAGATTCGGGAACTTTTCGCCCAATCCTTACGCTTCTGCACTCTCGACCGGGCGTTTTTGCTGATGTTCCAAGCTTGAAAGACGCGGGCTTCGATTTTGAACCCTTGCTTCGCTTTAGAGGTTTTTATGTTCATAAAGATGCCCCTGCAGACCGCGTGGAGTGGTTGCAATGGGCATTCCAAAAAGGTTTCTGTGAGCCGAGCTATCAAGCATTCAATGAGAAGAAGTTCATGAATCTTATTGAAAGCTACAGAGATACAGCTGGCGCGAAGGAACTGATTACAGGGACGATCGCCCAATATCGTCAGGTCTATAAAGAGCTCGGCTTAGAAGTTAAGTAGATCTACGATTGACAATAGGTTTTTGGAGAGTGGGCCGGGTGCAGATTTCTGCATCCGGCCGTTTTCTATAACGTGAGAAAATTTTTAAGCGACCATTAAAGATGGGAAAACTGCGCCCGGTACATTTTTTTGAGGCAGCTTTTTGGCTGTTGCTCTCGTCGTTTCTTTATATCGAATCATTTGATTTCGATCGCAGTATCGAGATTTATAAATTTGGCGCTACCGCGTGGCCTCGCACGCTTATTTTATTAATGGCCCTTGCCGCACTTGGTCAGCTTTTATTTCAATACTATGCCGGTGATCGTCCAACAGGCTCACTGGGCGCTGCAACCGATGATGGCGCGCAAGAGGCTGCTCGGAAAGCGGGGCACTCCTCGGTATCATGGTACGCATCTACGTTCCTGCTATTAGCGATTCCATTTTTATATATGCGCGCGCCGGACCTGGTTGGGTTAGCGACGACTCTTGATAAGCAAGGAGTTCATCTTGTTAAGGGTATTACTGCCCCAATTTTGTTAGTTGCCTATCTGGTTTTGATGCGGGGTAATCACGTTGGAGCAATTCTTGCTTTGCCAATCTTTTTTGCTGCGCTACTCGAAGATATGGGTTTTTATGCGATGGCGCCTCTTTTTATAATCGGCGTGACCCTATTAATGGGAGAGAGACGTTTGCAATGGATTGCCTTAACCATCGCGCTTATTATGGGGGTCTTGCTATTGATGTTTGTCAGCCTGCTTTATGTCGGACTGCCAACTGGAAATTTGAGCCCTTTTTATGAATTTAGTAATCAGCTGATTATTCTGCTTCAGTAAGGCGAGACACGGGACAGTCATGGACGCTTACGCAAATTTTATCAATGGCACAATCACGTTGTTTAGTGATCCGATGGGGATTTTAATCTTCTTCGGCGGTGTGGTTGGGGGCATGCTCTTTGGCGCTATTCCTGGCGTAAGCATGCTGACGCTTGCCGCAATTTTGTTACCGTTTACCGCTCATTTATCCGCTGAGCACGGCATTATGCTGTTCTCTGTTATTTACTGTACCGGGGTTTATGGCGGAGCGATAACCGCCATTTTGTTTAATATCCCAGGGGCGCCCGAAAACGCGCCAACCGCCTTCGATGGCTATGCGATGACCAAAAATGGTGAGGCAGGCCGAGCCGTTGGCGCCGCGGTGATGTGTTCTGCTATTGGTGGCACTGTTGCAGCAGTGATAATGATGCTGGCCACCGCGCCAATTGCAAATTGGGCAATTTCCGCGTTTGGCCCGCCCGAGATCTTCGCATTGGTGTTTTTCGGTCTCGCGGTCGCCGCAACCGTGGGTGCTAAGACGCTTTGGAAAGGCTGGCTTTCTATTCTGGTTGGACTGCTGATTGCGGTTGTCGGTATGGATCCCGTTGGAGGGATTGAGCGTTATGATTTCAACATGCCCTATTTGCTCGCGGGCATTCACTTTATTCCTACAATTCTTGGATTTTTCGCGGTTTCAGAGATCTTTATTCAAGCTGAAAAAAAGGCAACGGGATCCTTTAAGGCGCCAAAAATTAGCGTTGATTTTCCGAGTCTCGCAGAACTGCTCGCCCACAAAGTCGCCGTTATTCGTTCGATTGTCATTGGATTTTTCTGCGGCGTGTTGCCGGGGATCGGCGCTACCCTCGCTGCCTTTATGGGATATAACGAAGCTGTCCGGTGGTCAAAGGATAAGAGTCAATTCGGCAAAGGCAAGCTTGAGGGTGTGATCTCATCAGAGACTGCAAACAATGCTGCAACCGGGGCAGCGATGATTCCACTACTGGCGTTGGGTCTTCCAGGTGGTGCGCTTACCGCAATGATGGTGGGCGTGTTTCAAATGCATGATATGGAGCCCGGACCGCTTGTCTTTCTAAATAGCCCAGATTTGGTTTGGGTCGTATTTGCGGCAATGTTCTTTGCTAATTTATCGATTCTGCTTGTTGGATACCTTGAAACCAAAACCATTATCAATTTGCTGCGTATTCCTTTTCAATTCCTTGCACCTTTAATTCTTTTGCTCGCAACGGTAGGCGCTTATGCCGTTCGCGGCCTTGTGATCGATGTATTAGTGATGTTTATTGCAGGCGCTGCAGGATTTTTTCTGCGACGATCAGGATATTCGCTCGCGGGGATCGTGCTTGGACTAATTTTGGGCAAAATTGGTGAACAAACTTTTGCTCAGGCGATGCAGATGCTGCATTTTGAGTGGCTAGGTTTTCTGGATCGTCCGATCGCCTCTGTACTAATCGCCGCCGCTTTTTTGACAATTCTCAGTAGTATTTATAGTGCTTTTTTTAAAAAGCACGCACAATAATTTTTAATTCTCATTCACAAAAAAGCATTCCCTGTCATTGAATCGCGGGCCGGACTGAAGGCTCAAACCCCGCCTCGAATCCGTATTGAGCGGCCCGGTCCTGAGATTTCGCAGATTCATGAGTCTTAAAGCAAATGGACTGTCTGCGAAACAATTAATTGGCTTGGGGCTATTATCCAAAGAAAAATGCTCGATACCTTCACGCGACAACTTATAAAAACGTCAGGCGCCGAAATTTTGGTCCGATCGGCAGGGGCGGGGGAGCCACTGGTTTTGCTCCACGGCTATCCTCAGACGGGCGTCATGTGGCATCGGGTCGCCAATCAACTGGCTAATGATTTTTTCGTAGTCTGTCCAGATCTGCGGGGCTACGGCGACAGTAGTAATCCAGATGGTGGTTTGAGGCATGAAAAGTATTCAAAGCGTGTGATGGCCCAAGATATTATTGATGTCATGCAAAATTTGGGGTTCAACGAATTTTTTGTTGCAGGCCATGACCGCGGAGGTCGAGTTGCCCATCGACTTTCTCTGGATCACCCGAACAGCATAAAAAAGATTTGCGTTATGGACATTGTGCCGACGCTCCATATGTTCAATCATACAGACCAGAATTTCGCGACCGGCTACTACCACTGGTTTTTCTTGATTCAGGGGGAAAATCTGCCGGAGAGACTGATTGGCGCAGATCCGGAATATTATCTGCGAATGAAACTAGGGCAATGGAGCGGGCCAGACGCAATCTTTGATCCGAACGCAATGAGTGAATACGTGCGTTGCTTTAGCGATCCGCGCACAATTCATTCGACCTGTGAAGATTATCGCGCTGCTGCAGGAATCGACCTTGATCATGATCGAGTTGATCAGGGCGAAAAAATCAAGTGTCCATTGCTGGCGTTATGGGGCGATCAAGGGTTTATCCACCAGAATTTTGATGTGCTTTCTGTTTGGAAAGAATATGCCGCAACCGTTTCCGGTGAGGCTCTAAATTGCGGTCATTTTCTTCCTGAGGAGCGGCCAGATGAGGTGATCGAGAGTTTGACTCGATTTTTTGTCTAGCAATTGGCGTTATTGAGTCTGCCGTCAGGCATGGTGGTCTCACAAAAAACCGCTTTATCAAGATTGCGAGATTCGGAGATGATTGCGTCGAGAAGTGTTGCACCGCGCAAGTCTGCACCCGATAGGTTTGCCCAAATTAAGTTTGCATGAGAGAGGTCGCTATATCGAAGATCGGCTTGTCTTAGATTGGTCCTCATAAAGTTGACATTGTGTAGGTTAGCGCCAGACAAGTTGGCACGCTCTAAACGTTTATAGCTAAGCTCTGCATTGGAGAGGTTGCAGTTTTGACAAGCGTTAGTCGTTGCAAGCATCATTCGCTCCTGGAGTTTGGGAACTGACACATCCCATTGATGAGCAGAAACTGCCGATAAAGTTAACGATGAGATAATAAAAAAGCTGGCGATGAGAGCGCGCATAATTAGACTCGAAGGGACATTAGTTTAGAAAAATATATCAAAATCACCCGTTTTTCAAGAGAGAGAATATGGAAATATCACTAACACCCATGGAATTTGCGCGACGGGCAAAAAGACTTTACTCGGAATCTGAGGCGGTTGTGGATGGGGAATTTAGATGGACCTATGGGCAATTCTTTGATCGGTGTGATCGATGGTCAACCGCGTTGCAAGGCATGGGGGTCAAGAAGGGGGATCGGGTTGCGTACATTGCCCCCAATACACATTCTCATCTTGAGGCTTACTACGCGGTGCCTCAGATTGGAGCAGTTCTTGTGCCGATCAATTACCGCCTTAAGTCGGAGGAGTTTGAGTACATCCTCAATCACTGCGGTGCAAAAGTTCTTTGTGTGCATCCTGATTTTTACGATGCAATAGATGGTATACGTGACCAAATAAAAACAGTCGAGGCATTTATAGGTCTCGAAGACGCTTTACCAAACTGGATAGACTACGAGGCGAAAATTCAACAGCATGACGCCTCATTTACGCCTGTAGAGATCGATGAGTTGGACCTGATAACGATTAACTACACCAGTGGAACCACGGCCCGACCTAAAGGCGTCATGATTACGCACCGTAATGCCTATATCAATATCATGGGAACTCTGGCGCATCATCACCTGACACCAAAAGACCGTTACCTGTGGACGCTTCCAATGTTTCATGCGAATGGCTGGACGTTTACCTGGATTAATACGGCTCGAGGAATGACCCATGTTTGTCTTCGCAAAGTTGAGCCCGCTGTAATCTATGATCTCATTGTCAGGGAAGAAATAACCATGTTTTGTGCAGCACCAACTGTGCTTATTGGAATCGCGAACGCGCCTGAAGAGATTCGGAGGACCGCTCCGAGAGGGGTGCGTCTTTTCACTGCTGGTGCACCACCGGCTGCTGCGACTATCGAGTTGGTCGAAAAGGATCTCGGATGGGAATTAACCCATGTTTATGGATTAACAGAAACGGCTCCCTTGATCACCGTATGTGAGCCCCGGGCCGCGCACGCCAAACTCTCGATTGAGGAACGCTCGAAAGTAAAAGCCCGACAAGGTGTTGAACTGGTGAGCTCGGGTGAAGTTCGAGTAGTCGGTGAGAATGGCGATGAAGTTTCGGCGGATGGTAAGACTTTAGGCGAAATTTCAGTTAGAGGAAATGTGGTGATGGCCGGTTACTACAATGACATGAATGCGACTGAAGCGGCGATTCGTGATGGCTGGTTTTTTTCTGGCGATGCGGCGGTTGTCCATCCCGATGGCTATATTGAGATACGTGACCGCTTTAAAGATGTCATCATTAGCGGCGGAGAAAATATTTCTTCGGTTGAGTTAGAGGGGTGCTTGCTGACTCACCCTGCCGTACAAGAGGTGGCGGTCGTGGGAATGCCCCATGAGAAATGGGGTGAAAGCCCGCATGCTTTTGTAGTGCTCAAAGAGGGCGCCGAGGCGACAGAGGAGAGTCTAAAATTCCATGTGCGGGATCGGCTCGCGCACTTCAAGACGCCACAGATGATCAGTTTTGTTAAAGATTTGCCGAAAACAGCGACGGGAAAAGTACAAAAGTATGTTTTAAGAAAAAGTGCGCCGGGTATTACTCGCCAGTAGATGATATTTTTCTGAGAGTTGTCAGTTCTAATTCAACCACTGACCCTCAGGTGCGGAATCAATTTCTTTCCCAGCCATCCATCGTCCCTGAAACTGGAAGCCTTCTTCTTCCATTTGGGTAAAGAAAGTTTTCGGATCATTGCCTTCGATATGAGTCTTATGGGCATCTGCGCTAATAAAAATTTGTGTGTAGAGAAATACGTTGGGATTGTCAGCTACACGAGAAACAAAAAACTGCTTCATTCCAGGCTGATTCTCAAGGCAAGCATACCGATATTCATTGATCAATTGTTCGATACGCTCAAGATCTCCCTCAACGACTGCGGTAACGTGAACGATATAGGTCATTTGGAAGTCCAAAGTTCAGTGCTTAAATAACGCTCGCCTGTATCTGCAAGAATGGCTAGAAGTTGTTTATCTTTTGCTTCTTCCTGTTTTGCATATTCGAGCATTCCGACAATGGCCGCCCCACAGGATATGCCACAAAAAATACCTTCTTCCTCGGCAAGCCTGCGAGTGATGCCGATTGCATCATCTGCATTAACCGAGATGATCGAATCGTACGCGTTTTGATCAAGCGTGTCCGGAATAAAGCTGGGCGTGGTTCCCATGATGCGGTGCTTTCCTCCTATTCCTTTTGAGAGCATCGGGGATTCATCCGGCTCTGTGACAATGATTTGAACATCAGGAATCGCTGAACGCAGAATTGGCGAGATTCCGCTCACTGTTCCACCAGTTCCAGTTGTACAAATAACCGCGCCAAGATCGACTCCAAAGTCCTCAAGAATTTCTGTTGCTGTGGTTTCATGAGATAGCGGGTTTGCGGGATTAAAATGTTGACCGACAAAGAAGTAACCATGCTCTTTCTCTAGGCGTCTCGCCTCTTCAATTGCACCCACTGTCCCCTTTTCCGCAGGCGTGAGCACAAGCGTTGCGCCATAGGCGAGAAGAATTGATTTCCGCTCTTCACTCATATCTGCGGACATTACAAAGACAGCGGGATAGCCTTTGACCGCCGCGACCATCGCAAGCCCGATGCCGGTATTGCCAGACGTTGGCTCAATAATAGTGTCACCGGGCTTTAAAACGCCTCGAGCTTCAGCATCTTCAATCATGTTCAGTGCGGGCCGGTCCTTAACCGAACCGCCTGGGTTGAAACTCTCGAGTTTTACCCAAAGGGAGCGTGCAAAACCAGGATCGAAATGATTCAGTTTCACAACAGGCGTCTGACCGATAGCGCCTAAGATGTTTTCATGTTTCATACAAATATTTTACCGTCTAAGCTTCTGACGCGCGACGAGATTTCATAATGATCAGTGATTAATAAATTGCTGGTAAGTAATGTTGACAGGACCGACCGATCTTAACGCGACTGATGCTCGATAGGAGTGAGGAGCTTCTAGGTGATAAAGACGAGACTGCCCCAGGTCCGCTGGATTCCATGTTGTCGTCAGCAGTTTTGCAGGGGAGGCCGGATCAACGTTTACCGTAAATTGATCCAATGGCAAAGATAGACCAATGCCGTGTAGTTTGATGTAAGCTTCTTTTTGGGTCCAACAACAAAAGAAAGCCTCGGCTTGGGCATCGACTGGCAGGGCGCTTAGAATTTTAAACTCCGCGGGCGCAAAGAACCGTTTGGCAATATCAATCCATCCGTGATGAGCAGCTGGACGCATGAATTCAAGATCGATCCCAAGTGGAATTGAATCACTCATTCCAAAATATGCCCAGTCTTTGGTATGCGATAAATTAAATTCGACAGCGCTATTGGTCAAGCGCGGTTTGCCTTTATCGCCGTAGTCAAATTGAATCAGCGTCGGGCTAGTGTTCAGTCGCTCTGCAAGCAGAACTCTCATGACTCCTCGACAAATCACGAAACGAATTCGATCCCGATCAAATAGAAAACGATTGGCGCGCGCGAGTTCATCTTGATTAAGATATTTTTTATAACGCTCTACTTGATCTTCAACTTTTGACAGTTGAATTTTCCAGACGTTGAGGTCTACAGGAGAGTGGGTCATCGGTTGATGATTAAATCAGAGCTAAGTGGAACGCGTGTTCGATTTGGAAAATACAATAAGACTCACGCCGGCTAATATCGTAACGCCGCCTAGAAGAACTTCTGAAGAGGGTCTCTCCCCGAGGAGTATCACTGAAAAGAGAACAGTGAATACGGGAAGCATTAATAAAACAGGCATTACATGTGACACAGGGTTTCGGCCAAGCACAGTAAACCAGATGCCGTAGCCGACCACTGTCATTATGAGTCCGAGATAGATAACACTTGTCCAGCCAACCCAGGAGGCATTCAGCAGTGCATCGACTTGTCCGGTTTCAAAAATCATTGACCCAATCAACATCTGAGGTGCTGCGATAACCCCAATCCAGGCAATGCCGGTCAAACCATTGATCTGTGAACTGATCCGCTTATACATAATTTGGCCAACTGCCCATACTAAAGCGCCACTCGCAGTCAGGAGGATGCCTTCCAAATGACTACTGAGACCTGGTCTTCCGGCAATTAGAACGACGCCAATAAACGAAATTGTCATTCCGATTATTCTTAGCAACCCGGGACGCTCCCGAAAAAAAATGACCGCCAGGAGAACGCTAAAAGGCACTTCTAGTTGCACGATAATTCCCCCGAGCGATGCGTCGATCATTGACAGACCGGTAAAAGTGAGGCCGTATTGGATGGTTGACCCCACTAGAGAGATCCAAAATAGATCTTTCAGGCAGTGTCGAGGAATCGGAACAAACCAGATTAAAATAAGGCCAGCAATAAAGAATCGCATGCTCATAAGTAACAGGGGTGGAAACTCATCAAGAGCAGCTTTAGCGACAGTGAATCCCAGAGCCCAAGTGAGGGGAACCAGTAGAGCCAATAGGAGTTCTCGAGTTTTCATAATTTAGGTAGCGCCGGACATGGCTAAAGCAAAGACGATGTACTGGTGTTGAGAATCTATTGGCAAGATGCTTGTGTTGCAGTAGTCTTCCGAGGATTAAAGTGATGAGAATATTTAAATGAAAACGTCAGATACAGCTGCAGTGCTTCTTTTGCTTCTAGGTCTGCCGATGAGCGGCATTATCCCAGTTCTTGGCCAATCTGGGGCAAACTCCGACCCACTCTGGATGAATTTTTCAAGTGATCAGGACCAGTTCGGACTCCAATCGGTAGCGGCGTTTTCGCAAGGTAGCCAGTTTTTCCTGTCTGGATTGGCTGGGTCCAATGCAGGAATAAGTGGATTTTTCGGTAATACTGACGGACTTTCGAATCTATCCAATGCATTTTCTTTTAACGTCCGGGATGCCCGGCTTTTTCACTCCGATTATTCGAGATCTGCTCATTACTCAGGAGCCACCTTTCAGTTTTCCCAAGGTCAGAGCGCTCATTTTTCAGCTGGTGTCGCTCAGATAGAGGCCCGCGGTGTTGAGGATCGAGTCAATTGGTTCGCGGGTGCGCAAACGACACATTCACGCGTTCAGATTTTTCGAGTGGAGGTTGGCGAAAACGTTGCTGCACACGCGATTGGCGGGGGCTTTACATTATCTGGGGTTGATTTGAATGCCCGATATGTTCGCGCGGATGATGGAACAGACTCTGGATTAGTCAAATGGCAAATGCCAATAAACAGGAATCATGGGGTTGCTTTGGAATTCCAGAGTGGTTCAAGCGAGCGGTTTCGAGACGGAAACTATCAGCGGTGGTTGTTTTCCTACAACGGAAGTTTTGGTCGTCCAGATGAGATGTGGGGTACAGAAGGGGGGTCATCTGGATTGGGTACGATGAGTACCGCAATTCTCGCGGCTTCTGCCGTCGGTGTCGCTTTAGTGGCGTCTTCAGGGAGTGACAAGGCAGACACGCAAATTCGGTTTACTAAACAACATGACGCTGCCAAAGATGTATTGAATAAAGTTAATCCGACATCGGTCGCCCAGAATCTGGAATACGGTGGGTGGGTTTACCAGAATGCGGACGCAACATTTAGCGCCACTGAGCCAGTAAAGGGGACAGTCGATAGTGTCAACATTGGATCACCAAATGATGTGCCCAATGGATATGCAGCGGCCTCGTATCATACTCATGCCGCCTACGACCCTCGTTATGACAGCGAGAACTTTTCTCAGGTCGATATCGCAGTTGACAATGCTTGGCGAGTTGATGGCTATTTGGCTACGCCAATGGGTTATTTTAAGTATCATAACTACCTTACGGGCGTGATAACGACGCTGGGCCAAGTCGCGAATTGAGAAGGCGAGTGAACTCAAATCAAGGCATTCAGCTAATTCCTTGTGAGTCCCCTAATGACTAGACGGATCAATGTAGATGCAGTTGTGATTGGAGCAGGCGTTATTGGCGCCGCGACAGCTTATGAGCTTTCAAAACAGGGGCGAGCGGTGATCTGTGTCGACAAGCTCCCGTCAGCGGGCTATGGATCGACTTCCAGTTCATGCGCAATCATCCGGGTTCATTACTCCACCGTGGCGGGTACTGCGTTTGCGTACGATGGATTCTTTGATTGGCTCCATTGGGCGAAATATTTAGGCCTTAGTGAGTCGAAAGAGGAAAGTCTTGCAAAATTTTGCCAAACGGGGTGTTTGGTGATGAAAACAGAATCCAACAATTACCTTAAAAATGTTGTTGCTAATGTGGAGGCATTGTCAATTCCTTTCGAAAATTGGACGCCGCAAGACATACTGAGTCGATTGCCTAATTATGATCTTCGATGTTTTGCTCCGGCAAAAACAGTCGATGATCCACATTTTGGTGAGGCGACTTCAGGCGAAGTGAGTGGCGCTGCATTTTTCCCCACCGCAGGTTTCATATCAGATCCGCAGTTAGCGACTCAAAACATAAAGGACGCCGCCGAAAATGCGCGATGCGAATTTATATTTAATCGTCGTGTTATAAAAATACCTTCTGAAAATGGACAGGTCCGAGGTGTCGTTCTGGATGATGGCACCGAGATCGTAGCACCTGTCGTCGTGAACGTAGGCGGACCTCATTCCTCGGAGCTGAATAAATTAGCCGGCGCGGATGTTGACATGCGCATCACAACTCGGGCGCTCCGCCAGGAGGTGGCTCATGTTCCTGCTCCCGGTGGTCTCGACTTCGAAAAAGCAGGTTTAGTTGTTTCTGATAGTGATCTTGGAGTCTATTGTAGACCGGAGAACGAGAATTTCGTCTTGGTCGGGAGCGAAGATCCGCCGTGTGATTCACATCAATGGATCGACAACGCTGATAGTTTTGACCGAGATCTTTCGAATCAGGCAATGACACAAGCGCTTCGTTTGGCTCAGCGGATGGGCGGTTTGGAGTTTCCGTCACGGATGCGCGGCGTGGTCGATCTTTATGATGTTACTGAAGATTGGATGCCTATCTATGATCGATCAATAATTAATGGGTTTTATATGGCATGCGGGAGCAGTGGCAATCAGTTCAAGAACGCACCTGCAGCGGGAAGATTAATGGCAGGGTTAATCGATTACTGTGAAGCAGGTAATGATCACGATATGAGCCCATTTCAGTTTTCGCTGGAACATATTGAATACAAGCTCGATACCGGAGAGATGTCTCGGCTACGGCGGATCAATCCGGAGAGCAGTTTTTCAGTCTTGGGTTAGATGACTTCGGATCCAAATTGCTCAGCAGTTTCGAGAAGTAATTCCCAGATAGACCGTGCAAATCCTCTTGGGATAAACAGCTCATACCCGAGCTCACTCCTCCAAAGCGTGATTCCAACATGATGGATGCCACTAGACGCCACGGTGTTTTGGGGGAAAGCGTGATTTCGAAGGTCGATTGGGAGAAGTCGGCTTAAGCAGGTTCGAGCCTCCGGACCTGATACCCGGATCTGTGTTCGCGAGTGCGATAGGTCAAGAATAACCCCGTGGGCTTCGTTAAAAGCGGGTGGCGCCTCTGCTAATAACCAAAACTTTAGAGGGTCCACTTGGAAGGCAACGCCATTTGGTCCTGCGAGTGCTCGCCCGGGGGATAATCGATCTGAGTTCATACTGTCGGTGATTGCCGAATGGATCGATTTCATCGTGTCTGGCCATCCGGCAATTTGCCAAAGGCTAAGATCGGGAATTTCTTGCAGTTTCACGCCGGGCTCTCCAGGGCGACCATGGAGTCCGGTCGGGTAATAGGCTGCAAGCGCGGAACACCGATTAGCCATACATGCGGTCTCCGGATGGATCAAACATATGTGGGGACACGATTTCGACAGGCGTATTTCCTTTTCGGAGCGGGTCGGCACAAACAACCTCGCGGTCAATCCAATTCGAATATCCCCCTTCAATAAATCCGAGTCCAATCCAATGGCCGAGGGCAGGGGAGTGAGTGACTGCGGTCACCCAGCCGTTCCCATAGCCAGAAATGTTGCCATCCTGGCAGAGGATCGACCCCGCGTTAAAGATTTCTCTGCGGTCTTTTGGAAATATCCCAACAAGGCGAGGACGGTCGCCTTTTAAGAGCTCAGGACGGTTTTTAAGCACACTGCCAATATAAGACTTTTTGTCTGAGGCCATTCGGCCCAGTCCCGCATCTTCAATGGTGACGCGACCGTCTAGTTCGGCTCCGGTGACATGACCTTTTTCGATACGAAGTGCGCCTAGTGATTCGAGGCCATAAAGGCAGCCTTCGCGGACTCTTGCTGCGTTCCAAATCAGGTCCATCGCCGCCGGGCCATAGTCAGAGGGTATGTAAATCTCAAAAGCGCGTTCGCCTGAAAAACTGATTCGGGCAATCCTTGCAGGGATGTTACCTTTTAGAGTTGTTTCAATAACGCCCATGAAAGGCAGCGCAACATCCGTAACTTTACGAGGATCGGCAGCGCACTCGGTGATCACTTCACGGGATTGTGGTCCTGCTACGGCAATACCTGCCCATTGCTCTGAGACCGAGGTTAGGTGAACACGAAGATCCTGCCAACGAGTTTGCAGAAGTTCTTCAAGAAAAGTCATCACTTTCGCCGCGTGAGCTGTCGTGGTCGTCATGAAGTAGTCGTTTTCAGCAAGGCGCCAGGTGGTACCGTCATCCATGACAAATCCATCGTCTCTTAGCATAATGCCGTAACGCGCTTTGCCGACGGCGAGTTTTGCAAACGGGTTGGTATAGACCCGGTTTAAGAATTCAGTGGCATCTGGTCCTTGAACCGCAATTTTTCCGAGCGATGTAACGTCGCATACCCCGACTGTTCTGCGGACGGTTTCAGTTTCACGAACATAAGCTTCGCCGATTCCTTCGCCCGGTTGGGCGAAGTACCAAGGACGGTGCCATAACCCGGCCATCGTCATTGTGCCGCCCGCATTCAAATTCCAATCGTGCAATGGCGTTCTGCGCAATGGTCGGAAATGGGAGCCTACATTACGCCCCTTGAGTGCGCCAATACTAATCGGGGTATAGGGGGGTCGGAATGTGGTGGTGCCCACTTCGGGAATCTCTTTTCCAAGTGCTTCCGCCATGAGCGCAAGCCCAATGACATTTCCCATTTTACCCTGATCAGTTGCCATTCCCAGCGTGGTGTATCGTTTTAGATGCTCGACAGATACAAATCCCTCTTGATGTGCGAGTCGAATATCGTCGGCCGTAACGTCGTGCTGAGGGTCCACAAAAGATTTGTGTTGGTGTCCGGATACCGAAATCTCATACAGGCCCTCAATGGGTGTTTCCCATCCTCCAGCTTTAATGGATGTTTGAGCCCGCTCGCCATGCAGATGGGCGATGGCGTCAGCTGCTGCCTTCTCGCCGGATTGAACACAGCTGGCGTGATCCCAAATTCCAGCTGCACTGCCTGCCATTGCAATAGGTTCATGATGATCAGGCGCAATAAAACACGCGTTAACGCTGTCCCAGACAGGCTTTAGCCCACGGTGCGATAAAAGATTAACGACCGGCGACCAGCCGCCTGAAATCAAGAGAAGGTCGCATGCCATTTGATTTTTGGCCCGCCATCCGTCAGAAGATTTTTCTGCAAGATCAATTGAATAAACGCCTGTAGACCCTTTTGCATTTAGGATTGACATGCCGGACTTCACGTCGACGCCGGCTGATTGCGCGCCTGCTTGTGATGAGTTCAAGACTTGCTCGCGAGAATCGAGCAGTGTCACTCGGGCTCCGGCATTCGACAGGCTCGACGCTGACAGATAAGCTGAATCGTTATTCGTGGCGATGACGATATTCTCGCCCGCGAGTATTCCATATCGATTGAGATAAATTTTTGCTGCGTTAGCGGTCATGATCCCCGGTCGGTCATTATTGCCGAACGCGAGATGACGCTCCAGGGCGCCCGATGCGATGACCGTGAATCTTGACCGCATTGTCCAGAATCGTTGTCTAGGCATCCACTCCGGTGGGGCAGAAAGATGGTCGGTTACTCGCTCGAGCAAGCCCGCAACACCACCGTCATATAAGCCGAAGGTAGTGGTATTTTCCATTAGTCGTACGCCGGCAGCGCGGAGTGCCGCTAACTCTTGCGAGAGCGTGTCAGCTTCCTCGACTCGGGACAGGCTTTCACCCCCCAGTGCAAAGTCTTGTTCAACAAGGACTACATCATAGCCGGATTGCGCCGCCGAGAGCGCGGCGGAGCGTCCTGCCGGCCCGCTGCCAACCACTAAGATATCGCAGTAGCCATTTGCATGCTCGTAGGTATCAGGATCGGCGTCTCGCGATGCTGTACCCATGCCGGCCGCCTTTCGGATTATTTTTTCATACCACATCCACGCGCCGGTTCCCTTGCCCCACTCAAACGGTGGAAGTCCCATAAAAGTTTTGTAGTAAAAACCTGCGGCAAAGAACCGGCCAAAGAGGTTATTAACGGCTCCAAAATCGTTTCGAACACTGGGCCAGGCATTTTGTCCTTTTGCAACTAGGCCGTCGTACAGCGCCTGGGAGGTTGCTTTAACGTTCGCGTCTCTCCGTGATCCAGTACCAATAGTCACGATTGCGCCTGATTCTTCAACGCCAGCAGACATAAGTCCACGCGGCCGGTGATACTTAAAACTACGACCGAGAATGGTTTCACCACTTGCCAATAAAGCAGATGCAAGACTGTCCCCTTCATATCCCGCCAGGGGTTTGCCGTCCCACTCAAAATCTAACGGTTTAGTGCGATTAATTTGCCCGCCGATGGGTAACCTACGCGTATTCATTGGTCAGGCTCGATAGATAGAGACGTGTTGAGCGCTTGAGTCATTCCGTCGTGGGCGGGTCGAACTGACAGGATGTCATGCGTCCGTGTGTTGCGTTCCACAACAATCCACATTCGACAACCTAATGTATGTTGCCAAGTTTCAGATTGAACGCCATCGATGTTTTCTCTTTGGAATACGGCGTCATGCCACGCCTCTTGAGAGCCATCGAGTGGCGGATATTCAACAGAGGCATCACTGCCATAACTGAACTCGCTATGGTCACGAAGACCGCAAAAGGGGCACTGTATTCTGAGCATCAGGTTATTCAGCCATGAAGTTTTGGATCGGGTCCCGCACCCCGCTCATCGATATTGATACCCCGGGAGAATCTGTCTAGCGTGAAGTTTTGTATCACAGGGTCCGGTCGATCATTCGCGATGAGGTCCGCGAAGAACCATCCGGATGCGGGACTTGCTTTGAACCCGCCATAGTTCCACCCTGCATTGAGGTAGAGATTGTTAATTGGCGTTTTGCAGATGAATGCAGATCCATCCATTGACATATCCATTACGCCTGACCAATGGCGAAGCAGGCGCACACGTCCAAGACAGGGTAGGACTGACGTCGCACATTCGGCCACATCCTGAACAATGGGAAGGTTGCCGCGCTGAGCATAAGACTTGTACCAGTCCAGGTCGCCGCCAAAAACCATTCCGCCCTTGTCAGACTGGGAAATATAGAAATGAGCGCCACCCACTCCAAAAACGACCACGTGATCGAGTAGGGGTTTGAGAGGTTCTGAGACAAATGCTTGAAGCTTGTGAGACTCTATGGGCAACTGACCCAGATCTGTCATTCGCCAGAGTCTGGAGGTATTTCCCGCGACCGCGAATCCCACTTTTTTCGCCTTGATAAGACCTCGGGTTGTCTCGACACCGGTGATTTTCCCGCTGTCCCGATGGACGGCAATCACTTCTCGATTCTGCAGAATATCAACGCCATATTGATCTGCACCCCGCGCGTAACCCCACGCTACCGCATCATGACGAGCCGTGCCTGCTCGGGGTTGAACCATCGCGCCGGTAATTGGGAAGCGAGCATCAGGATCGAAATTGAGGTGTGGAATATTCCGCTTAAGGGTGGGTAGATCCCACAGTTCACCGTCCGTACCTGTTAATCGCATCGTGTTATACCGACGTGCAGCGGCATCTCTTGCTGCAGGGCTGTGCAGCAGACTGACATGAGCGCGCTGACTGAACATTACGTTGTAATTTAGGTCGTGACTCAGATTTTCCCAGAGCTTGAGTGAGTGCTCATAGAACTCCCGATTTCCGGGCATCATATAATTTGATCTGACAATTGTGGTGTTTCTTCCTCCGTTACCCCCACCAAGCCAGCCTTTTTCCACGACCGCGATATTCGTGACACCGTGGTTTTTTGCAAGGTAGTATGCGGTTGCGAGTCCATGGAGGCCTGCGCCAACAATGATGACGTCATATTCCTTTTTAGGCTCGGGGTCTCGCCAGGCACGTGTCCATCCTTTCTGGCCACTCATGCCATTTAGGAACACTTTCCACGCAGAATAGGGCTTCATTTAAGAATCGATCTCTGAAGGCGTTTGTATCTCGTGACGCGACAAATTGAACTAGGGCTCATGAATATTAGATGAACAAAACAATAAAACTAAAGTCGGCGTGCAAGAGACATAATATCCGATTGTAGTCGATATCTAACGATAATCTGAAGTGAAAAATCAACGAGATTTAAAGGTGATTCTTCAAATGAAACCCCTAATATGAGTATTCTCAGAAACACCCCTCCCGCGGCGCTGGCGTGGTCCGTGTGGGGGCTGGGTGCCGGCTTATTTTTGTTAGGATTTTTCCATCGGGTCGCGCCTGCTGTTTTGCATCGGGAGCTGAGTGTCGATTTTGGGTTAAATGCAACATCCTTAGGTAGCCTATCCGCTCTTTATTTTTATTCTTATGTGGCGATGCAGATTCCGACCGGCCTGATCGCAGATCGTGTAGGACCGCGTCGTCTGTTGATAGGCGGAATAATTATCAGCACGCTGGGTGCGATACTTTTCGCACTCGCACCCTCTTTATTCTGGGCCGGCCTTGGAAGATTTTTAATCGGAGGCTCGGTGGCAGTAGGGTTTGTCTGCACACTCAAACTCGCGACACACTGGTTGCCTACGGAGCAATTCTCGCTCGCCGCTGGCCTGTTGCTGGTTGCCGGAATGATGGGTGCCGTTTTCGCCGGCGTGCCACTTCATCTAGCAAGTGACGCGGTGGGCTGGCGCGTTGTAACGCTCGTGGTTTCTGCGATTGGGCTTTTTCTCGCATTGGCCGTTTGGTTTATCGTTAGAGATGATCCGACCGAAAAGGGTTTTATGCCATATGTTGAACCGGGTCGTTCAACATCTCGTAGTGCAAGCGAGCTGCAAAATTTGAAGTCTGTATTTGCGTATCGCAATACATGGCTCTTGGCGCTCGCGCCTGGCGGTATCGTAGGCTCAGTTCTCGCATTTTCTGGACTCTGGGGAATGCCGTTTTTAACAGACGTCTACCAGTTGCCAACAAAAATAGCCGCTATGCTATGTTCAGGGATTATGTTGTCCTGGGCCTTCAGCGGACCCCTCTTCGGACTTTTTTCTGAGAGATTAAAAAACAGGCGTATCTTCTATCTCAGCGGGGCACTTCTCGCGCTCGGCTGCTGGTCTTTAGTCATTCTGATGCCTGGATTGCCTTTATGGGCACTAGTCGTTTCTTTGTTGGGCGCAGGATTTTTTTCGGGCGGGATGATTCTCGGGTTTACCCAAGCTAAAGAATCGGTGCCGATCAGTCTTTCCGGTACGGTATCAGGCGTGGTGAATATGGGTGTGATGTGCGGACCGATGATCTTGCAACCGCTCATCGGCTGGTTGCTGGATAAGTTATGGCAAGGGGGATTTGATGCTAGTGGGCTACGAACGTATGGATATGAGAGCTATCGGCTTGGATTCTCGTTGATGTTGATCTGGTTGGTTATTTCAGTGATTAGTATCTTCCTCTCCAAAGAGACCCATGGACGCCAGTTTTCAGAACGATATGATACTGGCCTAAACAAACCGAATTAAGTTATGCAACATCAGTCAGAACTAAAGACGGAGTTTGAAGCATTTTTGCAATCCCACCCGAATTGCGAATATGTTGATGTGCTCCTCCCGGATCTATGTAACATCGTTCGGGGAAAACGGATCAGTCGTGATCAATTCGATAAGCTCTACACTGAGGGCTTGCAAATCCCCAGCTCGATCTACCTATTGGATGTGAACGGAAACTGTACCGATGCGGGGGGTCGAGGATTTTCTGATGGAGACCCTGACGTCCAGATTTGGCCAGTATTAGGGTCGCTCAAACTGACACCATGGGTAGGACCAGGGGCCGCTCAGGTGATGGGATGCCTTTATGAGCTTGACGGCTCTCCCTGCGAAGTCGATCCGCGGCACGTTCTAAAAAAAGTGGTCGAGCGGTTTCATTCGTCCGGCCTCAACCCTGTAGTTGCGCTTGAGTTGGAGTTCTATTTGTTGGATGCATCAAGCGTCGAGACCAATCAGCCGTCTCCCCCGGTGCTGCCGGAGACGGGCCGACAGGCAACGGCAACACAGGTTTATAGCCTCGCCGATCTGGATGGTTTTACCGGATTCCTGAGCGAAGTTGAGACGATATGTCGAATTCAGGATATTCCGGTCGGGGCCACAACCGCTGAATATGCAGTCGGCCAATACGAGATTAATCTTAATCATGTTGATGATCCGTTGAAGGCTGCTGATGATGCCATTCTTTTGCAGCGCGTTGTAAAAGGGATCGCGAGAAAGCACGGTGCAGTCGCCAGCTTTATGGCAAAACCTTATCCCGACGGCGCGGGCAATGGACTTCATGTTCACGTGAGCATAGTTGACGGCGAGGGCGGGAATATCTTCAATGATGGATCAGAAGAGGGCAACGATAAGCTTAGGCATGCGGTCGCCGGCGCCCTTGAATTATTACCAGAGTCGATGGCTATTTTCGCGCCGAACGTGAATTCATTTCGTCGTTTTGCGCCGAATCTCTATGTGCCGACGGCGGCTAGCTGGGGATACAACAACCGTTCGGTTGCCCTACGGGTTCCCGCGGGTTCGCCCGAATCGAAGCGCATTGAGCATCGGGTTGCAGGAGCTGACGCTAATCCATATCTGGCATTAGCAGCCGTACTCGCGGGTGTTCATCATGGATTGATTAATGAAGCAACGCCGCCAGAGCCGCGAGCGGATAATGCGAGCGCTGAACTTGATTCTCAAATGCCATTTACCTGGCAAGCTGCTTTGGATCAATTTGCCCAGGGCGATTCGCTGTCGGACTATTTAGGAGAGTCGTATTCCCGCCTTTATAAAGAATGCAAACAAACGGAATTGGATGCATTTTCCCGAGAGTTCACGCCGCTTGAGTATCAATGGTATCTCTCTCCAGAATAATTTTGGTTAGCAGGTTAAAAAATCGTCAATATCAAGATGCTTGAGCCGATGAAGATGATTAGCGTGTAGATAATGTTCCAGGCGAAGCACTGAAACGCGGTAATACCGTATCGCCCTTGCATCGCGAGGTTTAATCCAGAAATGGGCCCCCCGGTCGATCCGACGGACCACGTGACCAAAAATATCAGCGCGAGCATGAGGGGGTTCGGATCAAGCGGCAGCAGAATCGCCGAAGCTGCGACAATGCTCACAATCGCGTGAACGCCAACAAACGCTAGAAGCAAGAGAGCGCCCATCACAATTACGGCAATAGCAGGGGTGAACGCTTCAATGCCAAGAGTAAGCGGTGCCTGTCCAATGAAGACCGTGATTCCTGTTGCCATGACGCCGGTGCTGAAAAAAAGGGCCAGTTCGCCATATATATCAGGTAGTCTGTTCTGACTGAATTCTTGGATGGTTTTCAACGCGGGAAGAAGGTGTCGCTGAGCGATAAGCACGACGGTCGTGATGCTGATCGATAATGCCGACACAAGCACCAGGACCGATAGGTGGGGCAGGATGTTGTGCGCGATAAGAACGCAAACAACCATCAATGAGGGAACCCACAGTGCGCGAAAATTAACCGGATATCCTTTAAAAAGATCCAAGTTTCCGTTTCTTCTGAAGCGGTGTTCCACCCAAGTAATCGTAAGGCCCAGCACGGTAATTGGAATAGATAGTGGAAGTAAATGGGTCCATTTTGACCCAGGGGCATAAAGCAGGCAGGTTCCCATTGCTGCGAAAAACGGGGACCAGAGTGCAGCTAGTGCAAACCCTCGTTGAATCGAGGTAGCAGTTGTTCGATCGAGGCGCCCATTTTTTTTTAGCGCATCCCCAAAGATAATAAACGCAGATATATTGATTACTGACGCAAAAAGGTGAACACCGCCAATCGTTTGCCAGAATGCCTTACCCCCCGTTTGAATAACCTCAGGCGTTTCAAGACGGGTATCTGTAATTAATCTCAGAAAGCTCACGGCTGAAAGCAGGCTAATTAATAGATGATTCTGGGTGATGAATTTTTGAACGGGGATTTCACGATAACCATTCATCCAGGCGAGGCCTAACCCGAGGAAGCCCACACTAAAAAATATTCCGCATTGAATGTGCTGAATGCGACTCATTCGCGGCCATAAAAGAATAAACGCGACCAACGCGCTAATTCCAGATATCCAGAGGAAATCCTGAAGTCCAGATGCTCCAAGCACAGATGAAAAAATCATAAGGAGGATCAAGACCCCGGCAACTTGCTGTTGGGGGGAACTTCGCGAGACTTGATTCATCGTGGCTGGTATTACAGAGGTTGTGAAATGAAAATTTAAAGACTACGACAGTAAAAGTATTCGGTTATCGCGGTGTGTATCGATCAATTAAAATGAAATGTTACGATTAAAATAAAGCGGAAAGGGTCTGGATAAATGATCCACGGTACGCGAGAAAAAAATATGATAATCCTCGATTTTAAAGTACAGTCAAAAAAGAACACTATCAAAATGGAGCGATAACGTGCCAGACAGTCCGTATTATCCCTCTATTGTCCGGATCGAAACATTTAGTCAGGAGTACGTGTCGTTTGTGCGGGTGACTTCTGAGGACGGGAGTTTTGGCTGGGGCCAAGTTGCGCCTTACAATGCAGACATCAGCGCTCAGGTGCTTCACCGCCAGGTTGCGCCATGGGCGCTTGGACAGTCCTCCGACGGGATCCAAAGTCTTGTTGACGATATCCCTCGGAAAGAACATAAATTTCCCGGTTCGTATCTCCGCCGTGCACTCGGCGGTCTTGAGACGGCTCTTTGGGATCGAAAAGGCCGCGTGGAAGAAAAAAGTGTATGTGAGTTGCTCGGCGGCACGCCTGGAGATCTTAGGGTCTATGCTTCAAGCATGCGCCGTGACATAACACCTGACGATGAGGCGCTGAGATTTAAAAAGCTTCAAGAGGAGCTGGGTTACGATGCTTTTAAATTTCGGGTGGGTGCGGAGTGTGGGCGCGACGTTGATGAATGGCCGGGCCGTACTGAGGCGATTGTCCCCCAAATAAGGCGCACACTTGGCGATCATGTCTCTCTTCTTGTGGATGCCAACAGTGGCTTTAGTCCTCAACGCGCGATTGAGGTTGGTCACATGCTGGAAGACAACAGGGTTGAGCACTTTGAAGAACCCTGCCCCTACTGGGAGCTGGATCAAACCCGTGAAGTGACTCAAGCGCTTACGCTCGCAGTGACCGGCGGCGAGCAGGATTGCGAACTCCCTACTTGGAATCGAATGATTTCAATGGGGGCGGTGAATATTGTGCAGCCAGATGTGTGCTACGTCGGTGGAATGTTGCGGGCAATGCAGGTCGCGGAGATGGCGGCCGCAAAAAATTTACCTTGCACGCCCCACTGTGCAAACCTGTCAATGGTCACCTTATTTACGATGCATTTTCTGAGAGCCATCCCTAATGCGGGAAAGTATTTGGAATTTTCAATTGAAGGTGCTGATTATTATCCGTGGCAAGAAGGGCTTTTTGTACAATCCCCGTACGAGATTGATGCGGGTCGTATTACCGTTAGCGATGCGCCCGGATGGGGCGTCGAAATCAATCGTGATTGGCTCTCAAACGCAAACTATCAGGTGAGCGAATGACCATGCGGCAGATGACCTTATAAAAATGAAATGGGATTGTGAATGCCAAAACCTTCAGATAATATTTTTTCGCACGATTTTAAGGATCGACCTTTCTGGTGGGATCACTCGCCGCTGGACAACCCTGATCCGGTACCGTTACCTAAAGATGTTGATGTCCTGATTATTGGTTCAGGCTACACAGGACTTTGCACTGCATTGCAGACGGCACGCGGCGGAAAATCGACACTGGTAATAGATGCAAACGAGCCGGGCTGGGGGTGCAGTTCCAGAAATGGCGGACAAATATCGACTGGAATAAAGCCTGATTTTGACGCGCTCGCCAAAAATCATGGGTCGCACACGGCTTTCGAGGCGCACCGAGAAGGACTTCGGGCGATTGCCTCAATTGGTGATTTTATACAGGAGGAAGGAATCGATTGCGATTACCGGGTTTGTGGGCGATTTTACGGCGCCCACTCTCGCAGGCACTTTGAAAAACTTAAACGTAAGATCAACGCGCAGCAGAAGGGCTTGGAAATTGATGCGCAGTTAGTGCAACGAAAGGATCAGCGTGAGGAGATAGGTTCAGATTTTTATCACGGCGGAATGATCCAAACGCAGTTTGCTTCCGTGGATCCTGCAGCCTACCATCAAGGCGTTCTCGGGAAAGTGCGGGAAGCGGGGGCTCTAGTGGAGGGGTTCACTGAAGCGATTGCGGTTTCGAAGCGGTCAAAGGGCGCAGGTTTCGATGTTCAGACGTCACGTGGTGTGGTTCGTGCTGGCGATGTTGTGGTCGCAACAAATGGCTATACATCCGGATTAACACCCTGGCTCCATCGGCGGGTTTTTTCGATTGGGAGCTATATGATCGCGACAGAAGACCTTGGTGACGATGTCGCCCGATCGCTGATCCGCCGAGATCGCATGGTGGTGGATTCCCGCCGCATTGTTGTTTATTTTCGATTGTCTCCCGATGGTCGGCGAATAATATTTGGTGGCCGGGTATCTCTCAACGAGACTAATCCCCGGGTTAGCGCGCCCCGACTCCACAAACACATGACTGCAATTTTTCCGCAACTGGGAACAGCGAAAATCAGCCACTCCTGGATGGGATTTGTGGGTTGGACGTTTCAGCACATGCCACATATTGGGCAACATGATGGTATTTGGTACTCAATGGGGTACTGTGGATCAGGTGTTGCGCTTTCCACTTATTTTGGAACGAGGCTGGGGCAGCAAATCATGGGACAAGAAGCGGGACGCACGGTTCTTTCTGATTTACCTTTTCGAACCCGCCCGGGCTACTACGGCAACCCATGGTTCCTGTCCGCTTCTGTAGGATGGTATGGATTTTTAGATCGTCTTGGGATCTAGCGTTAAAGAATAATTTCAAGAACAAATCGGGAGCCAAAATAACCCAGCGCTAGAAGGGTGAATCCGAGGCCCGTCCACACGATCGCAATCCGGCCTCGCCACCCGAAACATATTCTTCCCAACACGAGCCCTAAAAGACTGATCCAGGCAAGCAGGGCGAGCACGGTATGGTGGTTAAACAAAAAGCTTTTGCCAAACATGTCATTAGAAGATAAAACGCCGCTAATCAAAGTAAGGGTTAGGAGGCCAAAGCCAGAATAAACCATTTGAAACAAGGTGACTTCCATCGTCTGGATCGGGGGTAACGCCATATCAAGGCTGAAGGATTGTTTTTGCTTTAGTCGCTTATCCTGAAAACCCAACAAGAGCGCTTGCGCTAGCGCGAGACTTAAAAGGGCGTAGGCAAGCCCCGCGCCAGTGACATGCATCAGTCCTGCCGCACCACCGAGTTGGGATAGGTAGGTCGGACCCGGTATCCACCAACCAATGGCGACGGCGCTGAATGCGATAGGTAAAACGAGCAATCCCAGCGAATAAATAGGCTGAAAGCAACGAACAATAAGAAACAGAGTGACAATTAGAAATACAATCAGAGAGAGTGTTGTGCCTAGCGCCAAATTAGGTGTTTCCTCAAGAATAATCGGTGGTGCGAGTGTTAACCCGTGGGCAATAACAGCAAGATAGGTAAGCATGATTTCAAAGGGACGTGAGGCATATTTTTTCTGGCTGGAGAGTCCTCGGAGCAAAAGGATCCAAGCGCCAAGATACAGCGCCATTGCAGAAAAACTAAATATATTAATCATGGTAGTTTGGAATTAAAGGCGATCAGTTATTAGACGATTGATCAGGGTGAAGCGACCTTGGGTGTAAAATAGCGATTGGTGTAAGGATTAAGTTTAGCGCATGCGTTAAATGTAAACGTTTCGCAATACATTAAGCCGAGTCATATTTCATTTAAAAAGGGCATTATTATCGTATGTTCTCTCAGTTAGGCGATCGTTTAAAAGCGACTTTTAAAGACCTCACAGGCCGTGGAAGGTTAAGCGACGAAAATATTAGTGAGGCATTGCGCGAAGTCCGCATTGCACTACTTGAAGCTGATGTTGCGCTACCGGTCGCCAAGGGCTTTCTTGAAGATGTCAAGATCCGTGCCGTTGGCGCTGAGGTTCTGTCCAGTCTGACGCCAGGGCAAGCCTTCATCAAGATCGTTAACGACGAGCTGGTGAATTTGATGGGCGCTTCGAACGAGCGCCTCAATCTCGCTGCTCGCCCACCTGCTGTGGTGTTGCTTGCAGGTCTTCAGGGGGCTGGGAAAACGACTACTGCAGCAAAGCTCGCTTATCTTCTTTCAAACCAGGAAAAAAAGCGTGTCTTGCTTACGAGTGTTGATATCTATAGACCAGCCGCGATTGAACAACTTCGACAACTATCCACTCAGGTCAATGTCGATTTTTTGAACGAAGGCGAGACGCCGAAGGCAATCGCGGAGAGCGCGCTCGAGCACGCCAAAGTAAAAGCTCACGACGTCTTAATCATCGATACGGCAGGTCGCCTGCACGTCGATGACGAGATGATGGATGAGTTGCGCGCGTTACATGACGTCGTAAGTCCGGTTGAGACCTTGTTCGTTGTCGATAGTATGACGGGGCAAGATGCTGTTCGCAGTGCCGCCGCTTTTGATCAAGCACTTTCACTGACAGGAATCATTCTTACTAAAGCAGATGGCGACGCACGTGGTGGCGCTGCACTTTCGATACGCCAGGTGACTGGAAAGCCTATTAAGTTTCTTGGTATGGGGGAGTCGACAGAGGCGCTTGAACCTTTTTACCCGGATCGGGTGGCGTCTCGAATTTTGGGGATGGGGGATGTGGTCGGCTTGGTTGAGGAGGTTCAGCGTAACGTTGACCAGGAGAAAGCTCGGAAGATCTCGGCGAAACTAAAAAAAGGGAAAGGGTTTGATTTTGAGGACTTTCGAGAACAGCTTCTACAGGTTGAGAGTATGGGTGGGCTCGGCGGTCTGATGGATAAGCTTCCCGGAGCATCTAATTTGCCAGCGGCAGTTAAAAGTCAGGCGATGGGCGGGGAGACGACTCGCCTTATTGCGATTATTAATTCGATGACCTCCCATGAGCGATCGTTTCCAGCGGTCATGAAAGGCTCTCGTAAGCGGCGAATTGCTGCGGGTTCCGGAACGCAGGTCCAGGACGTCAATCGACTCTTGAAACAGTTCGCCCAAATGCAGAAAATGATGAAAAAAATGAA
>SHBR01000021.1 GCA_004212795.1 Candidatus Thioglobus sp. | reverse complement strand
TGGCCAGATCTGAGAGCTGAGGAGATTGTTGCAGTCATCAAGCGAACAGCGACCGATATGGGTGCGCCTGGAGTAGATGCCAAATATGGCTGGGGAAAAATTAATCCCACAAGAGCTTATTCGCCCATCGGGCTCGTATATACCCCGTCGACTGCAGGGACAGAGAGTCCAGCCGAGCCCACCGAAGAAGAAGAGCCGAGCGATGATGATGTCGATTCAACAGAGGTCTCTTTGCACAGGCTTACCGTTGGAGCACCCCTTTTCAATGCGTTAAAAGGAAGCGGATTTTTTGACAGCGTTTTGGTTTTTGATCAGTTTAATCGGGATTTTAATTGGAATCTTTCAGACTCACTGAAAGAGCAAGGCGCAATAAATTCAGCTCGTTCATTTTATGCTGATTGGCAGCGTGAGAAGACACCCGCCTTGATTGGCCAATCATCTGCTCATCAAATCTTTTCGTATACGCCCCCTCAATTTAATAAGGATCAGACGACAGATCCTGTATTACTTGTCAGCTCCCTGAATGATCAAGGACTGCAGAGTCACCTCGGGTTTGGGGTGCTTCCAAAGACTGGTTCTGACCCCTTCCTTGCGATGTCATCGAAAGGATTTTTAAATCCGAGCAGTTTCTTGAAAAGCACAATCCATCTAGGTGACTATGATGCTGATGGCATCCATAGCCTGATCGCTTTTGAAGCCACGCCTGGCGTAGGCTTTGATCTAAGATATTCAGACATAGATGATACGAGTGACAACAATTATCAAGGGTCCCAAATCACGGCGGCCTCGCACGTCAAGTTAGGAGATTTCGGTGCCACTATTGAGGGTGGGTGGTTATCAGAGGGCAAGAGTCTTTTTGGTGGGACCGCGAGCGGTCCATTTGCCGTTGATCATGCCGAAACACGATTCCTTAGATTTTCAGGCTATCGAATGCTTTCGGCTCAAACCGCGTTAGTCGGTTCGGTGACTGGAGGGTATACCGAGGTGAACGCTGAGACTGGTTCATCTTTGAGTAATTTTTCCGACTTGGTCTCCAGTGCTTGGATGTTGGGTTTGAGTACTCGTGAGGTCTTTAAACTCGGAGACAGCGTTTCGCTAACAATCGCCCAACCGCTCAACATCAACTCCGGGTCTGCTGACGTTGATATTGCTTACGGGATCGATTCAAACAACCGAATTTTGCGATATCAGGATCGAATTAATTTTGCGGCTAGCGGGATCGAGGGATTAGTGGAAGTCGGATATCGAATGCCCTGGACGGATCAATTCGATATTGGTGCTTATCTTTCCCTTCAATCTCAGATAGTTGGATCCAGGCCCCAGGTGCTTGACCCGCAGTTTCTGCTCGTTGGGCGATCTTCCTTCTAGCATTATTCCCCACTTCGTTTTTCAGTTAAAAAGCGTCTTCCACAGTTGTTCGATCGATACACATCATTCCAGATGCTGACTATTCGGGAAATCGATTATTTCTACTAGAATGGTCTTAAACCACCATAAGAAATTCCGAACATGACAATTGAATCTGAAAAATGCACCGAACGGACGCCTCGTCAACACGGGGCGATGGAATTCAGTCATGCGCCGGTTGATCTCGACACCGTTCGGCAAGATCGATTATCAAGCCTTCGATTATCAATGGCTAAGCACGATGTTGCCGGGTTACTCTTATTTGATCAAATCAATACCCGGTACGCGACGGATGCGACCAACATGCAAGTGTGGTGCTCGCACTATGAGACGCGATGTGTGTTTATTGCCCAGAACGGGCCGGTTGTGCTGTTTGACTATGCAAATCATCCCCACCTCGCCGAGGGTTTACCGGAAATAGATGAATACCGGGTGATCCCATCTTTTTATTTCTTTTCGGCCGGACCTAATGGCCCTGATCGGGTAAAGATTTTTGCAGATCAAATAGATGATCTAATGAAAACCCATTGCGGTGATGACCGGGTGCTGGGCGTTGACCGTTTATCGTTCCCAGCCTGTGATGCGCTTCGAGATCGGGGTTTGATTTTGATTGAAGGCGAAGGTGTGTGCGAAAGGGCGCGCTCGATAAAATCTGCTGGGGAATTGGAGTTAATGCGTGCATCGATGGCAGTCTGTGAGGCGGGATGCCTCTCGATGAAAGCTGCGCTTGAGCCAGGTATTACTGAAAATGCGCTTTGGGCAAAACTCCATGAGACAAATATCCGATTGGGGGGTGAATGGATAGAGACGCGTCTGTTGTCGTCAGGTCCGCGAACCAATCCATGGTTCAGAGAATGTTCGATGCGACCTATCGAAAGAAATGACCTTGTCAGTTTTGATACGGATCTGATTGGGCCGTACGGATATTGCTCGGATATTTCCCGCTCTTGGTTGTGTGGAGACCGCCCTAGTGACGAACAGCGGCGTTTATATTCAGCCGCTTATGAGCAAATTGAGACCAATATTGCCGCGCTTCAACCCGGTCGAACATTCCATGATGTATCGAGGGATTGTTGGCCTATCCCGGAGGAGTACCTGTCGCAACGTTATCCGTCGCTGATGCATGGTGTGGGTCTTGCGGATGAGTATCCCAGCATTAAGCACGAGGCAGATCTGGATGCCCGAGGTTATGAAGGAACCGTGGAGCCCGGGATGGTGCTTTGTGTAGAGTCATTTATCGGGTCGGTCGGGGGGCGTGAAGGTGTGAAACTTGAAGAACAGGTTATCATCACGGAGACCGGAACAGAGCGAATGTCTACCCTCGATTTTGAAATTGACTGGCTTTAACATCTCGACGGCGATTGCTTAATGAATATCACCATTGATTGCTTGCAATACTGTAACTGGTCACGCGATATTTTTGAGCAGATGCGTGAGGGGGGTCTGGATGCGGTCCATGTCACGATTGCTTATCACGAAGATTTTCGTCAGACGGTTGATCGAATCTCGCAATGGAATCGCTTGTTTGATCAGTACAGCGATATGATTCAGCCGGGGCGGACCGCAGAAGATGTTTTGCGTGCACACGAAACAGATAAAACCGCGATTTTTTACGGGTTTCAGAATTGTTCTCCGATTGAATCAGATATTGATCTGGTTGAGATCTGCCATCAGCTCGGGGCTCGATTTATGCAGCTTTCGTATAATAATCAGTCGTTATTGGCGACTGGATGTTACGAGGCAGATGATCCAGGCATCACCCGAATGGGAAAGCAGGTTATCGCAGAAATGAATAGAGTAGGTTTGGTCGTTGATATGAGCCACTCTGCGGAGCGGTCGACATTGGAGGCGATAGAGTGCTCCACACGACCTATTGCCGTTACTCATGCGAATCCATCGCGTTGGCATCCCGCCTTGCGCAACAAATCAGATTTAGTCCTTCGTGCATTATCGGAGTCCGGCGGCATGATCGGATTTTCGCTTTATCCTCATCATCTGGCTGCAGGTAGCGCGTGCACGTTGGACAGTTTCTGTCAGATGATTGCAGACACAGCGGAGGACATGGGAATTGATCATATCGGAATTGGCTCAGACCTTTGTCAGGACCAGCCTGATAGCGTGGTCGAGTGGATGAGAAATGGCCGTTGGACCCGTGAGAAGGATTTCGGTGAGGGATCCAAGGCATCGCCTGGATTTCCCGATCAACCGGCTTGGTTTAAAGATAACCGAGACTTCCCGTCGCTAAGAGCAGGATTGAAGAAAGTCGGCCTGAACGATTCCGCGGTCAGCGCCGTCATGGGAGATAATTGGCTGCGTTTCTTTGAGAAGTCATTTGGCCCCGCGCAGCCGTAGGCTGTAGGAGAAAATAGCAAGATTATGAATCCCGACGTTGAAATGTTGACCAAAAAAGGGGCCGTGAGTACCGGTTTTTTTTCGGACACCGTGCCTCTGCGACCGCCAGAAATGGTGTGCCGGATGGATCGGATGGGAGCTGCATTCCCAACTCGATTGAGTTTTATGCGGCTTTTGCTCAGGCGAATGAAAGAAGAGATGTGGAAGATTCAGAGAGTGCGTTTTGATCTGGATGTTGCGGGTTATGGTCGAGCGGTTTATGAGGTGCATACGCCTGATCGTCAATATTCTCTGGCGGCTTTTGCCAATCCGCTCGCTGACCACCAGCGTACCGACCGTGTAATTGCGTCGGCATGGGACGCCGCATTTGTTCTGTTTGACGGGAAGCCAACAGAAGGTGATCTAGAGCGCCTTGCTGATAATGCACCGCATCAAGAAGCAGGACGCTTTGAGGCAACCGATTTAGTTATTTCTCGAGCTAACCGGAGTATGCGGTTGTTCGAATATGTTTGTAGTTGTTTAGCGGAAGGTGATCAACCCGATGCAGATAAACTTCTAGAGGTTGGATACCTCATGCGAACCACGGCGGTTTATGGGAATGGCAAGTTTGGTATCAGCGATCGCTCCAGAATTAACTGGCGTGAGGAGGCTAAAAACTCGTTTCAGATTGAGATGTTAACGGTCTATTTGATCCGTCTTTTCACTGTGGATCAGTTGGATCATATCGCGCAATGTCGAGCCCCCGATAAGGCGGTCAGGCTCAAGCCTGAACTCAAACGCGCGTTAGGTATTGGTAACGCAACGGGTCTTGGGATGGCGCCCTTTGTTGTGAGTCATCCGGAGTTATTTCACGAGTGGTTTAACGCTCGTGAAACTGCGCTCGCAAGAGTGCGTGCGCTCGACTCCGTGTCACAAGCAAGTATTGATCGTGCTACCGCGCTGGCGCAACGCGTTCTTGGTCATCTTGAGCAATGGCATTCGGGCGACTTGGAGTATCAATCAAGGAATCACCGGCTCGGGGAGGATGTTAAGACTCTCCTGAGTTGGTTGTCTAATGGTTCATCGTCCGATCTTTGTGAGCGGTTTTGGGATGATATGGTTCGAAGGAGTGAAATGGAGTTTGGCATTGATGCCCAAGAGTTGCTGGTTGCGTTACTTATCGAAACATATCCTGAATGTGTCGAGGATCTTGAAAAGTCCTTTCATTCATGTGAGAAACGAAGAATTGATGTTGCAATGACGGTAGGAGAATTCCGAGAACAGTTCGATAAGCAGTATGCTTGGGTCGATCAGTATGACTTTTCTAGAGACGCAGAAAATACACATTTCTGGTATGTCTCTGAAAATAAACTTGAACCCCGTTTTGGTCGTCGACGTGAGGAGCCGGGAGCGGATAAGGAAATGCCCGTCGCGATTGCTCGAGATATGGCCGCGCTGAAAGCCGGCTTGGCGGCATTCGATCAGTCTGTGAGTCTTGCAGAGTTTCTGATTGCAAATCCCGAATTCAGGCATTTAGTGAGGCGAGCTCAATCTCTTTCTGATTTACCTTACGGGGAGATCCAGGACAATTTGATCGCCGAGGGTACTTCGCCACTCGACATCCTGCGATTCAAGCTTGCGAATTTTGGCGCCGCTAAGTTTGATCCAAAATCAGCTCTTTGGACCCGAATAACGATGTTTCAAGGCGCACCGTTACCGGAAGAGTTGGATGGAGATTTAACGGATGACTGGTGGCTACCCACGCTGCCTTGACTGCGGTAATGCGGCAATCAGCGACGGAGTTTAGAGCACTTCTAACGAAAGCGGGAAGAGGTGTTGGGCTCTCCCCGGGACTTAGTGAAGATTTGGCGCGAACGTCGGTCTGGCTCCAGGCCTGCGGTTTTGCTGGCGGCGAAGCGGCGCTAGACGCAATTGAAGGTTTGGCCAGTAAGGATTCCGACCCTGGATTTATCTCTCTATCGAATCCGGCAATAAGCTCATCGGGTTCTGGGGGGAATTTATCCAGCGCCTATATCGGTGCCCAACTTGCAGACGCTGTTCAATTGGGCTGGCCTTCCATTGGCGAGCAGTTTTTTTTTCGTAATCTCGATAGCCCAACACTCTCGGCGGCCGCGATCGCGCTGTCCTGTCGCGATCTTGATATTGAAACTGAAGTATCTGCTAGCACATCAGATCTTTATTTTTTAAGCCAACCTAAAAAAAAAGAAATTCTGGTTTACGCTGGTCAGCAATTACAGTCGGATGATGAAATAGGGCTTCATAGCTTGAAAGTAAGCTCAATCGATTCGAGTGATGCGTTTTTACGAGGGGAAATCCTGCTGGACCGGGAGTCAGAAGAACGATATCTGCAAGAGATTGATGCGATCGGGTTGTCTGTTAGTCGCAGTATCATTGAGAATTTGCAACAGTTTGCATCCTTATTGTTGGTGTCGGAGACCGAGCAGTCCCTAAAATTTGGCGCTGGAGCAGGCCTCGTCGACTCTGACTAGCGGCATGACAAATCGATGGTGGAAACTAGCGGGTGTCTGGTTCCTCTACATGAGTTTTGGTTTGTCAATGGCAAGTCTGGCGCCACTCGTCGACGAGATTGAAAGCAGTCTTCGATTCTCCCACGCGGCGATGGGCACCATTATGGCGGCCTGGCAGTTTCTCTATCTTTTTGCCGCAATCCCGGGCGGCCTTCTTCTTGATCGAATCGGAGCAAAATGGGGTCTTGCAGTTGGGGCTTTGGTGATCGGGGTCTCGGGGATTCTTCGGGGGTATGCGGATACTTACGTTGAATTGCTGCTGGCCGTGTCGTTGTTTGGCATTGGAGGCCCTTTGATATCGGCAGGCGCTCCGAAAGTTGTCAGTGAAAATTTTACCGGATCCCAAAGAGGATTCGCGATGGGTATTTATATTTCAGGCCCGGGTGTGGGCGCGATGATTGCACTTCTGGCGACTCAACCCATTTTATTGCCCATGATGGACGGTAACTGGCAACGACTACTTCAATTGTGGGGCTTAACGGGCCTTGCGGCGGGTAGTTTTTGGCTGTGGGTGGCGAGACATGAACAGAGGTATCGGTCCGAGTCGGGATTTGTTCGGGAGGTATTTGTAAACCTGAAGAGCATGCTTCGTATCCCCGCAGTTCAACTTATTTTGGTGATGAGCATCGCTGTATTCGGGATAAACCATGGCATGGGAAACTGGTTAGTCGAAATCCTTAAACAGTTGGGGTTAACCGCTGATCAGGCAAGCTTATGGGCGGCAGTGCCGGTTGGTGTTGGGATCTTGAGTGCGTTAACCTTGCCTCGCTTAGCTACCGGCAGAAGACGTTTTCATATTCTTATCGTTCTTTTTTCAGCCTCGGTTGCTGCAAGCACACTTTTGTTATTTCAACCAACCGGTTTAATTTTATTAATGACTCTTGTGTTTGAAGGAATCGCAGCCGGATCAATGATGACCGTATTGTTACTAACACTGGTGGAGGTACCGGAAGTAGGAGAGCGACGAGCGGGGACTGCAGGTGGATTTTTCTTTGCCGCTGCAGAAATTGGAGGAGTGGGCGGACCGATTCTACTGGGTAGCCTCTTTGCACTTAACGGAAACTTTGATTTGAGCCTCGTTGCCTTGGCATTACTTGGGGTCTTTTTAATCGCAGCGGTCTTCCCCTTACGGAGATGGTTAGAGCCGGTGGAAGGCCCGTTATCACGAGGTTTTTGAGACACCATCAATTAAGAAGCTTAATAAGCGCTCTCTGACATAAAATAAAATGCTGCGAACAGATTCACAGTAAATTCATCCGCGCTCGTTAATCTATAATAATGAATAGAGTAATTTTCGAACGTGTGGGCATGTTGTTCATAGTGTCCGGAATAGGGTATGTGGTTTTAGGGTTGTTGGGCGCGGTGCCTCTGGAATTAACAGGCTCGGGTCTCACAAACATTAGAACCCCATCGGGCGTTGCGGTGGTTGGATGTTTAATTGCCGCATTTTCGACAAAAGACAGGTAAAGGAGTTCAAATGTTCAAACGGTCTGACTTTTTTTTGTTGTTAGGCGTAATGCTTTCTTTTTTTGTATCGGGTTATTTGTGGTTTAACGGGCAAAGATTGGAGGGGCTCTTCACTGCGATATGGGTGCCGTCCATTTTGGGTTTCGGTATCTACTTTAAGCTCATGATGATCTGGGGAAAAATCAATGACTGATCAAGTTTTATTTTTGACAGGGGTGGTTGTTTTTTCCTTGATGGCCCTAGCACTGATCTTGACGATCAAAGAATTCTCCGATATGAAGCGGAAGAAAGGAAAATAGGCAAGACCGAGAGAGCGTGCGGATTTTTTGATTTAGGCAACGCTATCATAGGGTTATTTGCAATCTAGCGCGCTAGTCGCGCTATTTGAAAAGAAACCAGATCGTTGATCGTTCAAGACATAAGCGATACTAATTTATTTTTTTATCACCAGACTGGCGCTCCCTAGGGGAATCGAACCCCTGTTTCCGGCGTGAGAGGCCAGCGTCCTAACCGCTAGACGAAGGGAGCATTTATCGGGTGCGGATGCTACCATAGCGCGACATAATTTTCCCACTTGGTTGACGTCCTGACATGGGTTCAGGGGCCGTCCACCGGTTTAAAGCCCCGAGTACCACCAGTCTGAAAGCTTCCCATTCTAGCGATACCTTCAAGGTGTCAAGTTCTCGTACCTTGAGCCCTGCAGAGCATGGTTTGCAGGTTTCATCGGTAAGCAAAGGCGCTCGAAAGATTATTGAGGAGCTCAAAAGCAAGGGCTTCCAGGCAGAACTCGTTGGTGGTTGTGTCCGAGATCTGTTGCTCAATAAAACTCCTAAGGATTTCGATGTCGCGACTGACGCGACGCCCGAACAGGTTCGCCACGTTTTTGCTCGTTCTAGAATCATTGGGCGTCGATTTCGAATCGTACATGTTCGTATGGGTCGGGAGATAATTGAAGTTTCAACTTACCGCGCATCCTCCGAGGGTATCGATCTGGAGGCGGATGATGATTCATCTTACAGTGCGTCTGGCCGCATTCTGCGTGACAATGTGTTTGGCACCCGTGATCAGGATGTTGTTCGTCGCGATTTCACGATTAATGCGCTTTATTACGACACTGAATCCAATACGGTGACTGATTATGTTGACGGATTCTCTGATGTCAAAAAACAAGTCCTAGAGTTCATTGGTGATCCAGCGCGGCGCATTGAGGAAGACCCGGTTCGGATGCTTCGTATTGTCCGGTTTAAATCAAAGCTGGATCTTTTTGTTGATCCAGCTTGTGAGGTGCTTTGTCGAGAATCTGCCTATCTATTACGCCAAGTGCCTCCCGCACGTTTATTTGACGAGGTCCTGAAGCTTTTCCATAGCGGCTTTGCGGTCAGGGTCTTTTTAGAACTCCGTTCGATGGGTTTGTTTTCGGAGCTTTTTCCCGAAGCGGATCGTGTTTTTAACTCGAACGATATTGATCCTGACTCTGGCATGGTTTTGAAAGGACTTGAGAATACGGATCGCCGAATTGAGGAGGGTAAGCCGGTAATTGCGGCCTTTCTTTTTGCTGTCTTGCTTTGGCGCTGTGTTTCTAGACGACTCCGGACGAGCGAGTCGACAAAGCCCGTGAGTTTGATGCAGATGCATAACGCGGCTATTGATGTGCTCGGGCGGCAGGTTCAACGGGTGGCTATTCCGCGCCGGATCTCAACGGTCGTTATGGATATTTGGGGTATGCAGATTCGTCTCGAAGCGCGCCGTCCTCGAACCATAAAGCGTCTGCTGGAACATAAGCGATTTAGAGCGGGATATGACTTTTTATTGCTTCGGTCGCAAGCTGGAGAGGTAAAGGCAGAAATTGCGGATTGGTGGACAAACATTCAGGAAGCTAATGACGAGCAGACCATTTTGATGATTCAGGCTCTGGGGAGTCCGAAAAGCCAGTCAAACCGCCGTCGGCGACCCCGGAAACGGCAGCCCAGGAGACCTTCAGAATGACCAACGATAACGGTTCGGTTACTGCCTGGATCGGTCTCGGCGCTAATTTGGGCGAACCCCAGAAAGCGATCCAATCCGCGCTTCGCTTGCTGGTGAATAAATCTGGCACTTCGATTACTGCGGTGTCATCTTTTTATCGCACAGCACCCGTGGGGTTCGACGATCAACCGGATTTCCTCAATGGAGTTGCACGAATCCAAACGGAACTAGATTCGGATGTACTTTTGGAGCGATTACTCGAAATTGAGGCGGAAATCGGCAGGATTCGGACGAGCGAGCGATTTGGCCCCAGGGTTATCGATCTTGATCTTCTTTTGTTTGGAGATCAGATAATCGATAGCGACGTATTATTGGTTCCGCATCCTCGCATGCAACTTCGTCGATTTGTTCTTGAGCCACTCGCGGAGATCGAGGGGGAGATGGTTTTCCCGGACGGGATGACTTTGAGCGCCTGCCTTAGGGATTGCGAGAATCAGGAGGTGACGCGAGAAGGCGCCATTGAGTTCTCCGAAGCAAATTAAACGAAGGCCTCAAATTTGCGTGACAATGGGTTAAAATATTACCTTCCGAAATAGTGTTTTATTTCCTTTTTTATCCTTACGAGTGATCGCTTGGACATAATACTCAATCATGAATTCTGAGCCTGAAGCGGGCAAAATTCTGTCGGGGATGCGTCCAACAGGGCGTTTACATCTTGGCCATTATCACGGCGTTTTAAAAAACTGGGTAAGGTTGCAGGAACGAAGTCAATGCTTCTTTTTTGTGGCTGATTGGCATGCATTGACGACACATTATGACGACCCCAGTGAGATGGGTACCCATGTTTGGGACATGCTGGTCGATTGGTTAGCCGCCGGTGTCGATCCTGAGCGCGCCACGCTATTTATCCAGTCCCGGGTTCCTCAACATGCTGAACTTCATTTGTTGCTTTCGATGGTGACACCGTTGGGCTGGCTTTTAAGGGTTCCAAGCTTCAAGGATCAGCAGCAGAAATTGAAAGAACGGGATTTGGCAACCTACGGCTTCTTGGGGTATCCATTGTTACAGAGCGCTGATATTTTGATGTATCGCGCTACCGGAGTGCCGGTTGGGGAAGATCAGGTTCCTCATGTGGAGCTAACCCGTGAGATTGCTCGAAGATTCAATCATATTTTTGGCCGAGATGTCGCTTTTGAAGAAAAAGCAGGTGAGGCGGTTAAAGGGCTTGGCAAGAAACTCGCCAAGCAGTTCAGTCAGGCGAGAGGGCGGTGGCAACAAGAGGGTGATCAGGAAGCACATGATCAGGCATTAGCGGTCATTCAGCAGTCTGTAAATATATCGGCAGAAGACAAAGAACGGCTGATCGGTTTTCTGGATGGCGGAGGTCGGGAAATTTTACCGGAGCCGGCGGCATTACTAACACCGGCTGCTAAAATGCCTGGGCTCGATGGCCAGAAGATGTCCAAATCCTATAACAATACGATACAAATGCGGGATGATCCTGACCGGGTCAGTTCCCGTTTAATGTCGATGCCTACTGATCCAGCTCGACAGCGGCGCACTGACCCGGGAGATCCCGAGCGTTGTCCCGTATGGGAGTTGCACAAGATCTACACCGCCAGCGACACACGTGAGACGCTCGCGGCTGGATGCAAGAGCGCGGGCATTGGTTGCGTGGATTGTAAAAAACCGTTGCTTGAAAAAATACTTGAAGAACAAGCAGAACTGCAGGATCGTGCCAGACCGTTTGAGCAAAATCCTGCCCGAGTTCGCGAGGTGATTGAGTCGGGCTGTGAACGGGCGCGTGAAGTAGCGGAAGAGACGCTTAATGAAGTACGTTTAGCCGTAGGGACAAAATATTAATGAGCAGTAAAACGGTCACTAAAACCGACCCGAAGCATTCGTTACAGAGCGCTACGGCGGTTATTGAGGGAAAGCCCCTGGACCAATGGCCAAAAGATCTTTACATCCCTCCAGAGGCGCTCGAGGTGGTGTTGGAAAGCTTTCAGGGGCCGCTCGATTTATTACTTTATCTTATTCGAAAGCAGAATATTGATATCCTAAATTTGCCAATTGCAGATATTACGCGGCAGTACACGCATTACATCGATCTTATGCAGCAGATGCGTCTCGATCTGGCCGGAGATTACCTTGTGATGGCAACGATGCTCGCCGAAATCAAGTCACGAATGCTTCTTCCCCGCCCGGATCCGGATGAAGAGGATGAGGATGACCCCCGTGCGGTACTTATCCGTCGACTTCAAGAATATGAGCGATTCAAGAATGCAGCAGAGAGTCTTGATATGCGGCCGCGACTTGAGCGGGATCTCCATCTGGCGTATGCCGCTGTGGAAGATCCTGATCCACCCAAGATCGTTGCGGAAGTATCACTGGATGACCTGGTTGCAGCAATGCGCGTGGCAATGCTCGCGGCGTCGCGTCGGCAGCATCTACAAATGGTTCCCGAGACTTTTTCAGTTCGTGAACGGATGAGCCAGGTGCTGGAGCGTGTTCGCAGCGGTGAATATGTTGCACTGGGAGATTTTTTTACGCCTGAAGAGGGTCGAATGGGTCTCGTTGTTAGCTTTATATCGATCCTCGAACTGGTCAGGGACGGTATTCTTTTGGTGACCCAAACAGGAGAGTTCGCCCCTATTCACGTCAGAGTTAAACCTTCATGAAAGTTAAACTGGAGATGGTTAACGCTCTTGAAGCGGCTCTTTTTTCTTCTGAACGTCCTTTAGGGGTTCGGGAGCTCATAGCACTTTTTGACAAGCGAACCAAGAGAGAATCTATTGAGGCTGGGATTCGTCAATTGCAGGAAGACTACAGTGGGCGAGGAGTCGAGTTGGTGGAAGTGGCTGGCGGATTTAGATTTCAAACTCATATCGATCATGCGCCAGCCCTTCGGATACTGCGAGAGAGGCGTCCACCCCGTTACTCCCGAGCGCTACTTGAAACCCTTGCCATTATTGCCTATCGCCAGCCGGTCACCCGTGGCGATATTGAGGAAATTCGTGGCGTCACGGTAACCACTGAAATTATGCGGGTCTTGATTGAACGCGAGTGGATCACACAGTCTGGAACGCGAGAAGTGCCGGGCCATCCCGCGCTCTATGTCACGACCCCGCTGTTTCTCGAGTACTTCGGACTCGATTCGATTGACGCGCTACCGACCTTAGATGAGGAGCGACAGTTGGCCGAAATTGCGAAAGAGCTTGGTATTGATATGCCTGAATCTTTGCAAATAACGGCACCGCTGCCGGACGATGAAGAAGGTATTCAAGCGATTGACGATATGGCTGGCGATTCTGATCCTGAGGATACAGAGGGAACCGCAAACACCAGTCAGCCCGAAGATAGCGATTTGAATTTAAAAGAGGACAGCGACAATTCGGATGAGGCAATGGTTAAGCGAATCGCCGTAAATTCGGAATTTGACTGAGCGGATTCATAAAGCGCTAGCGAGAGCGGGTCTCGGCTCACGCCGAGAGATTGAAGCGTGGATAATGGAAGGCCGCGTTATCGTTAATGAACGCCCAGCCGTGCTTGGGCAGCAACTTACCTCAAACTGTCGGGTTGTCGTGGATGGTGAGCAGGTTCGGCTTGCAAGGCAATCGGCGGCCGCCGGACAGGTGCTGTTGTACCATAAACCGATCGGTGAAATTTGTTCTCGCAGTGATCCGCAAGGTCGCCCTAGTGTCTTTGATAGCCTGCCTCGACTGCGCGGCAAGCGTTGGGTGTCGGTTGGTCGTCTTGATATAAATACATCAGGTTTGATGATATTCACGACTGATGGCGAGCTCGCCAATCGACTCATGCATCCGTCGAGCGAGATGGAGCGCGAATATCGTTGTCGCGTACGCGGTAATGTTTCCACTGACGCCTTGAGCCAGTTACTTAAGGGCGTCAAACTAGATGGTCACTTGTGCCGCTTTGAGTCCGTGATTGGGAAGCCCGGCACGGGCGCAAATTGCTGGTTTAGAGTGGTCATCAAAGAGGGGCGTTATCGAGAGGTTCGTCGAATGTGGCAAAGTATTGGATGCTCGGTTAATCGACTCATTCGTTTGCGATATGGACCATTTTCCCTGGATCATCGACACCAACCTGGAGAGAGTGTGGAGTTAGGAGAGGATTTAAAAAAGCTTTTGATCCGAAGCATCGGAAGAAAACCAACGCTTCAAACGGAGAAGAAGGCCCGTCAGCCCAATCGCCCGCGAGCATCCTCAAAGGGTCGAGCAAGAATCACGAAGAATAGACGACAAAAACCAAGAGTCTAATTAAAGCCAATCTGGCGCTTGAGACTGCGCAAGAAGATTAGTGCATTAACGATCTTTCTTTGGATTTAAATGGGTCGCGTCGCTGTCAATCCGACCCGTAAAATTAAACGCTTTCCCAAACCCCTTGATCCAATGTCCACCCAGAGGTTCCAGGGCAAATATTTGGAAGTCGGGAAGTGCGCTCAAGGTGTCGATAATGTCTCCAAAGCGTTCCGAGAATGTTGGAATGAGCGCTTGCCATTCAGCAGTGTTTTGGTCAAATCGTCTCGTCGTGCACTGGAACTGTAACCGTCGGCGCGCATAAATTTGATCGCACTTGTCTTCATCGTCGATGAAAAGCAGCGTCGCTCGCGAATCACGAATTAGGTTTGGGGTGTGAGCCGAGAGATGGCTAGCTAGAATATAAAACACACCATCATGATCGATATACGGAGAGTAGCTGAGGTCGGGCGATCCATCTTGGTTAATGGTTGACAGCAATACTGATTCAAAGTTTGCTAAAAAAACTTCGCACTCTGTTTTTAGTTTTGTATCGAGACTCATGGCTTTTTGAATGATAGCGCTTTTATCTGTTAAACCTGGCAAATCCATCTTCAAGATCCGATTTCAGATCATCAATATCTTCTAACCCCGCATGGATCCGGAGAAGCTGCCCATCTGTCTTCCACTTGGTTGCGGTTCGATGCTGCTCCGGATAAGCAGGAATCATGAGACTCTCAAATCCACCCCAGCTGGCTCCGATTCCGAAAAGTTTCATTCCGTTGACCATATCCAGAAAGCACTGACGGGGCTTGGGTTTAAGTATGACGCCGAAAAGTCCCGAAGCGCCAAGGAAATCGCGCTTCCAAAAGGGATGGCCGGGGTGGTCGGGTAATGCGGGATGGAGCACTTCTAATACTTCGTCTCGACCCAAAAACCATTCGACGAGCGCCATGGCGTTGGCTTCATGGGACTTTAGTCGTGCAATTAAGGTTCGCGTGCTGCGCAAGGTTGAATAAGCATCGTCTGGTGCTGCCGTTTGTCCAAAGAGCCGATGGGTGCTTCTTATTTTCTCAGAGACGTGCTCAGCCGAGACAATGATGCCCATCATGACATCACTATGTCCACACAGATATTTGGTCGCTGCGTGAATTGAAACATCGACGCCATGGGCAAATGATTTAAAAAAGACAGGCGTCGCCCAAGTATTATCAAGAATAGTAATTATCCCATACGCTTGGGCAACCGCCGTAATTGCGGGAATATCTTGCACTTCAAACGTTAGAGATCCTGGTGACTCGAGGAAGATGACTTTAGTGTTCGAGCGGATCAAAGCTTTGATATCTCCACCGATTAACGGGTCATAGTACTCGACGCTCACGCCAAGATCCGTCAAATATTCATCACAGAAAATTCGATTAGGCCAATAAACGGTATCCGCGATAAGCAGATGATCTCCGGGTCTTAAAAACGTCGTTAACGCAATAGATATCGCGGCAAGGCCGGAAGGCAGTAATACGGCATCATGACCACCTTCGAGATCGGTGACTACCGACTCCAAATCGAAAGTGGTGGGCGTCCCCAGCAGTCCATAGACAACTCGATTCTTGTTGGTTGGATCATGCCGTCTCTCGAAGGCATCTACATCTGGATGAAGAACGGTAGAGGCTCTGTAAACAGGCGTATTGACAACACCGTGATGATCTTTTGATGAGCGCCCATTGATGATCACACGGGTTTGCTCGCTTAGATGGGTCGGATCTGGATGTTTTTTCATAATGCCGATATTTTAGCCGGTGTGGCGCTATGCTTTACGTTGAGTGTTAAGACGGGTCTGGATGTTTTTTGCATTCAAGAAGGATAGAATTCTCAACTCTACAAGTGGGGAAAGCAAGGATTAGAGAAATGACCGAAGTGAGCCGTGAGTGGTATGACACTTATATGATGCCTAACTATGCGCCGGCACAAATGATTCCGGTCCGGGGGTGTGGTTCTAGAGTGTGGGACCAGCAGGGACGTGAGTATATTGATTTTGCCGGTGGCATTGCTGTCAACTCTCTGGGTCATGCGCATCCCAAGCTTGTCGAGGTGTTATCAGATCAGGCAACCAAGCTCTGGCATACCGCAAATGTCTTCGCAACCGAACCGGCGCTTAAGCTTGCCAAACAACTCACAGAATTAACTTTTGCGGATAAGGTGTTTTTTTCAAATTCAGGGGCAGAGGCTAACGAAGCCGCCATGAAGCTCGCGCGCCGCCATGCCTATAACCATCATGGTGAGCAGAAAGACCGCATTATTGCATTTGAAAATGCTTTTCACGGCCGCACGTTATTTACAGTAACCGCAGGTGGTCAGGCTAATTACCGAGAAGGATTTGGGCCACTGCCGGGCGCGATTGATCATTTGCCGTTTAACGATATCGCAGCGCTAGAGGGTGCATTTGATGACAACGTTTGTGCGGTAATTGTTGAACCGGTTCAGGGCGAAGGTGGTGTGATTGCAGCTGACGGCGAGTTTATGTCGGCAATTCGGCGCCTGTGTAACAGTCATGATGCACTTATGATTGTCGATGAGGTCCAATCTGGTGTCGGCCGCACGGGGGCGCTATATGCGTATGAGCATTTTGGTATTCAACCCGATATTATGACGACCGCAAAGGGCATCGGAGGTGGGTTTCCAATTGCCGCGACGCTAGCAACGAATGAAGTTGCCCAATCACTTCAAGTGGGTACCCACGGGAGCACTTGGGGTGGTAATCCGATGGGATGTGCTGTTGGCAGTGCGGTTCTTGATATTGTAAGCGACCCCGAAACGCTCGCAGGGGTTGGGAGCCGGCGTCAGGCATTAGAGGAAGCCTTGATGCAGATCGGTTCACGGTATGGGGTTTTCGATCATGTACGGGGAATGGGTCTTTTGATTGGTTGTGTTCTTACTGATGCGTGGAAGGGTAAAGCGAGAGAGTTTCTTGAGGCCGCCCAGAGTGAGGGCGTATTTATTTTGGTTGCCGGCGCAAATGTACTTCGTCTGGCGCCATCACTTCTTATTTCTTTTGACGAGATCTCTTTAGGAATGCAGCGTCTTGAAAAAGCGGTTCAGGCCGTATGCGGAACGAACGAATCGGACTCATAAATAAAGACGGCGAGCTAGGAATAGTATCCGCTGTTACTTGATTCTCTCGTTAATGCTGATCTGAATGGCGCGTTGGTCAGCCGTTGAGAACGTCTGACTCAGTCCGACAAGATCACCGGAAGTTTTTGTCGCACTTCCACTCTTTGAGATATGCGCGCCGATCACCAGTTGGGGGTAACTCGACAGGGAATTGCCTTCCATCAAACGGTCACCATCGTTCAGCGTGATAACTCTCGGGAGAGGTAGTGCGCTTAGCCGACGGGCCGCAATTGGCATCGGTGGACCGTTGGGGTCTTTGACGAAGACGAAGAGCGTGTCGTTTGATCGAATAGAGGCAATCAATTCAGTTGGCACATCGACCTTTATTTCAATAACCGAATCGATAGCAGGTTTTTGATCCTGTGCCTGGCGAATTCGGGCGATGACTGCCTCTACCTCGATGCGAACGTCTGGCTCATTTGCAACCATGAGAAGTAGGCGATTAAAGACCTCAAGTGCTTCACTTAGTCTTTCACTCTGCTCTGCGGCGATACCATATAGCCACAGACCCTGTGGTTGGTCAGGGTTAATGGCAAGCGCTCTTGTGATGAGTTGCTCCGCTTCTCCCGCTAACATCCCGTTCTGGGTCATTGCAATTGCGTCCGCGAGCCGAATGAGAACTTCAGGGTCATCGGGCTGAAGTGATCTCAGGACGCGGTAGGCTTCGACAGCCTCTGCGTATCGACCGGTTCCCATAAGAGCATTTGACAGGAGTGTCCATCCTCGGACGTCGTCCGGTCGCTCTTTTAGCTGCTCTTTCATCTGGGCCAGCATAGTGTCGACATCAGGTTGCATTTCTGATGCGCGCGTAGTCTCCTCGAGCGGCAGCGATTCGACATTAACCGCATCGGGACTGCCAATCATTGAGTAAATACCGAACGCAAGGATCGGGACTAATGCGCTAACTATTGCGGCGATAAAAGGTGCGGGGAGTTGACTCTCAGAACCTTCAGGATGGGGAGATAGGTCAAACGTGAGTCCTTGTTCTAGATCGCGTCGCGAAGCGTCATACTCTGCATCACTGATTAGGCCTTGCTTTAAATCGTGTTTGAGTTCGGTCTCCCGCTCCCTCGCGATTTCGACATTGATGCTGTCTCTATTAAGGGAAAGTCCCTTGGGTGCTCGCAGGAAGGACGGGATCAACGCGCCGAGCGTGCCGAGTACCAGAATAGACGCAATAAGCCAAAGAAAAAACATGCCCTAATGCCCCTCGTCCAAAAGCGAAGCCGCTCTTGCCCGCGCTTGCGTTGATAGCTTTGTTTTGCTTTGACTTCGTCGTACTGTAATGAAAAAAACGATCAGGGCAATGAATAAAATTCCAAAAGGCCCGATCCATAAGAGAAGGGTTTGGCCTTTAAGCGGGGGACGGTACAAGACAAAATCTCCATATCGCGCCACCATGAATTCAGCGATTTCATTGTTGGAGGCGCCTGCGTTTATCATCTCAAACGTTTTCGCCCGGAGATCCTGCGCAAGTTCGGCGTTTGAGTCCGCAAGGTTCTGGTTTTGACAGACTAAGCATCGTAATTCCGCGATCATTTTTTGATAGCGGACTTCGTCCTCAGTATTCGAAAATTGATAAGTTTCTATAGCAAAGCTCAACGTTGATGATGCGAATACGCCGACAACCAAAAGTGTCTTCAAGGCTACTAGGAAGTGTTCTGCTAATTTATGCATTCGATTGAAGACGAACATCTGCTTGACCCGCAATTTTTCGATAGCGTTTATCAGTGGCCGATAGCAAGCCGCCAATAACCATGATCAAGCCGCCAAACCAAATCCATCGGATATAGGGCTTGTAGTAGAGTCGAACGGCCCAGCTTTTTCCATCCTCAAGAGGCTCGCCCAACGCGACATACAAATCTCGGGTCACGCCAGCATCAATAGAGGCTTCGGTCATTGGCATCTGCTGAACCAGATAGACGCGTTTTTCTGGACTGAGCGATGCCACAGTCTGCTGCTTCTCCAGGACCGTAATTTTTCCTGTGTCGGCGGTGTAATTTGGCCCGTTTGATTTTTCAACGCCATCGAATCGAAATACGTAATTGCTGATTTTGTAGGTTTCGCCCGGCGCCATCCTAAGATCTTTCTCGATTGAATAAATTGAGGTAAACGTGACCCCAATCACGAATACACCAATACCAAGGTGAGCCATTGTCATGCCAAAGACTGATCTGGGAATACGTTTCATGGATCGCAGTCGATTCCCTGAACGTGTTCGAGCCCATATCCCGGAAAGCGCGCTCATTATTGTCCAAAGACCCAAAGTGCCTCCAAGAGCCGCTGCAATGCTGTAGCTCTGCATCAGTAGTGGCCACGTCAAACCCAGGACAAGCGCGATAACAAATCCGGCACCCAAGGGTTCAATGAGTCGGGCAAGGTTATCTTTTTTCCAACGAAGCATCGCGCCCAGACCGAGGAGCAGGGCGAGTGGCGCTGTAATGGGAATAAATACTGCATTAAAGTATGGCGGCCCCACTGACAATTTACCCATCCCTAACGCGTCAATAACAAGTGGGTAAAGTGTGCCCAAGAGTATCGTGGCTGCCGACACCACGAGCAATACGTTATTCAGTAGTAACGCCGCCTCTCTCGACACTAGGTTGAATCCACCACTGCTTCTGATCGAGGGCGCCCGCCATGCATAAAGTGCTAGGGATCCTCCCACCACAATACCGAGAAAAATGAGAATGAAAAGCCCTCGTGTGGGGTCAGTAGCGAAAGCGTGCACAGAGGTCAATACACCGGATCGGACTAAAAATGTCCCGAGAAGCGATAGCGAAAAAGCGAATACCGCGAGCAGAACGGTCCATGCTTTAAAAACCCCTCGCTTCTCAGTGGCAGCAAGTGAGTGAATGAGTGCGGTGCCGACCAGCCAGGGCATAAAAGAAGCATTCTCAACCGGATCCCAGAACCACCAGCCTCCCCAGCCCAATTCGTAGTAGGCCCACCAACTGCCGAGCGCGATACCGGCGGTTAGAAAGACCCACGCGGCGAGTGTCCACGGGCGAGACCAGCGGGCCCATGCCGAGTCCAGGCGGCCGCCGAGCAATGCAGCAATTGCAAAAGCAAATGCCACGGAAAAACCAACGTAGCCCATGTAAAGCATAGGCGGATGAATCGCGAGTCCCGGATCTTGAAGAAGCGGATTAAGATCTCGTCCATCGATAGGCACCGGAAATTGTCGCTCAAAGGGATTGGAAGTGAACAGGATAAAAAGTAGGAATCCGACGCTGACAAGACCCATCACACCCAACACACGAGCCACCATTCGGTCGGGGACGCTTTTGCTGAACACAGCAACTCCACCCGACCATATCGCCAGAATTAATGCCCAAAGAAGAAGAGAACCTTCGTGTGCGCCCCATACCCCGGAGATGAGATAGATCAGCGGAAGATTCGAGTTCGAGTTCTGCGCAACATAGGCCAGTGAGAAATCATGATTGATAAAAGCGCTGGTCAGGCAGGCGTAAGAAAGAAGCACGAGTGCGAACTGCATGAGTGCCGCAGGGCGGGCGACTTTTATCCAAGGTAAGCGGTAACGCGCTGCTCCAACGAGCGGCACAATACACTGTAAGGATGCAACCAAAAGCGCTAATATCAGCGAGAACAGTCCTATCTCTGCGATCATTGGACGCCCATCGCTTTCGCTTTATCGAGCGCATCGATGACTTCAGGCGGCATATAGGTCTCATCGTGTTTGGCGAGAACTTGGGTCGCTGTAAAAAGACCGTTGTCATTGACGCTGCCTTGCGCCACGATACCCTGACCTTCGCGAAAAAGATCAGGCAGAATTCCGGTATACGCCACGGTGACGGTATTGGCGGTATCTGTTAGATCAAACCGGATCTCAAGGCTTTGATCTACCCGAGAAACGCTCCCGTCGACTACCATCCCGCCCAGCCTAAAAGGTGAGCCAACAGGCGCTTCCCCTGCAGCCACTTGGGAGGGGCTAAAAAACAGATTAATATTTTCTTGAAGCGCGAGAAGCGCCAAACCGACCGCAATACCTACTCCGGCCACTAACAGCCCAACCAATACCAATCTTTGACGCCGTTTTGGTTTCATGAGCGCTCGGATTGATTCCGTTTAAGGTGCAGTTGCGATAACGTCTTTCGAAGTTTCTTATGTTTTCGGATGGGGTGCGCAATTACAAGAATCATGGAAAGCGCCGTAATCCCATAGGCAGGCCAAACATAGGCGGCGTATCCACCCATTTGAAAAAATTCAAGCATGTTTTTTTCTCGCCAGTAATTCAGCAACCCAGGCCGTGCGCCTCTCGCCATCGAGAATCTCTGCCCGCACGCTTGCGAGAAGAGCAACTAAAAAATGAAGCTTAAAGCCGGCGGCCGTTAGGAGTAGTGGAATCAGCATACTAATTGCGATGGATGGCTGATCGAATTTGGTGATAGTGGGGCCCTGATGAAGTGTATTCCACCATTCCACCGAGAAATGGATAATGGGGAGGTTAACGACTCCAACCAATGCGAGGACCGCACCAGCCCGTGACGCCGTGCGACGATCGTCGAAGGCGGAAACCAGTGCAATATACCCGAGATATAAAAACAGCAAAATTAATTCCGAAGTCAAACGGGCATCCCACACCCACCATGTACCCCACATAGGTTTCCCCCAAAGGGATCCAGTGATTAAAGCGATGAAGGTGTAAGTGGCGCCAATCGGTGCAGTTGCGCGCGCGATCGCCTCAGCGAGTTTCATTCTCCAGATCAGGCCGATGGCACTGCTAGTTGCCAGGACAACGTAAACAAACATCGACATCCAGGCGGATGGCACATGGATGTAAATGATTCTGTAACTTTCCCCTTGTTGATAATCGGTCGGGGCGAGATAAAGGCCACCGTAAAGGCCTGCTACGATCAAAATAAGACAAGCGGCGGAAACCCAAGGGATAATAAGCCCCGAGAAATGGTAAAAACTGGGCGGAGAACCAAGTCGGTGAAAACGTACAAGCCAGGCGGATGGAGTTGTGTTATTCATGGTAATTAAACATCACTCGCCTGGTAGAACCTCAGCAGATTTTTCGCTTATGTGGTTTTGATACGTCGAATTTCGAAGAGTCAAAAATTATGCTTAAATTCTAATCTAATGAGTAGACGCGGGCTATGTTTTCTTCACGTTTCCCTGGATATTTGATGACGCCATTACAGCACATAATGTCGATGGATCTTTTGACTCAAAACGCCTAGCTTCGAGACTTCCATTGTTTATGTTTGATCGTCTGACGCCAGATGCGCTAGAAGAATCGGTTAATCAACTTGAAAGTGAGCCGGCAATTGCGATTGACTGTTTGTCAGATCAGGAGTGTCAGTCGCTGGTCAGTATGGTTGACGAACTTAATTTTCGAAATGCAATGCCCGTGACCGGCTCTAAGCAGTATCCCGTTCATCAGGATTTTGAACTGGATTATTGTATTCCTGAAAAACACGCACTTTGGCAGCTACCAGATCATCTCGGCTCCCAGATTTTTTCATGTCTCTTGAATGCCCCGAATGTCTCTGTAGACGAGGTTCGTCGTTTCAGATTTAATGATTTAATTGTTCAACGTTATCCTTCAGGGTGTCAGGGGATTAGCCCTCACCGGGATAGAGCAGACTATCGATTGGTTATTGGTATTCTTTTGTTGAGTGGCGACGGGAATTTTCGAATTCATCATGGTCGTGACGAGAATCGAGGCCAAATTATTCCGTTTAATAAAGGGCAGCTTCTGTTAATGGGTGCACCCGGCCTTTCCTCAGACTTTGTCCGTCCGTTTCATTCGGTGAGAGAAGTCAGCGTGCCAAGGCGTACGATCGGGATGCGATTTGACCGCGAACTATTGGTTTGAGCGGTTGCGCGTAATATCGAAAGTTCCTGATTTCAACACATGCTCCCTAATAATGATCTCAGGTAATATCCTAGCTTATGAATGAACTTCTAATTCCGCGGACACCATCCGCTCATGAAAATCCATTACTGATAAAGCAATTACTTTCGAGGCTTGCCGCCCAGCATGGCACGCGCGAGATTGTCTATGCCGGGGAAAAGCGGTTCACCTATAACGAGTTCTATCAACGAATACTGCACCTGGCTGGCGCTTTAAAACAGATGGGAATTTCCCCAGGCGACACAGTTGCCGTTATGGATTGGGATAGTCATCGGTATCTGGAGTGCTTTTTTGCAGTGCCGATGATTGGGGCGGTACTGCACACGATAAACATTCGACTCGCACCCGAGCAGGTGCTCTACACCGTGAATCATGCAAAGGATACTGCAATTTTGGTCCACGATGAATTTCTGCCCTTATTAAAAACCCTGAAGGATAAGACGCCAACCGTTAAAAAATGGATTCGCCTGACAGACATCGGGAATGAGATGGATCCGGCTTGGGACGAAATGATCGATTTCGAATATGAGGAGATGCTCTCAACTGCCGATCGTGAATTTCACCCGGAAGATTTTGATGAGAGTATCCGCGCAACAACTTTTTATACGACAGGCACCACCGGAAACCCAAAAGGGGTTTACTTTAGTCAGCGACAGATTGTGCTACATACGCTCGGTTTGAGCGTTGGCTTAACGAGCGCGGCTGAACAAGGCCGCCTTCATGTTGATGATGTCTATATGCCGATTACGCCTATGTTTCATGTCCATGCATGGGGATTACCTTACGTTGCAACGATGCTGGGACTAAAGCAGATTTATCCGGGGCGTTATGAGCCGGAAAAACTTCTCTCATTAATCGAGTCAGAGGGCGTTACTTTTTCCCATTGTGTGCCCACCATATTGCATATGTTACTCAGCAATCCAGCAGCCGAGAGGGTTGATCTTTCAAGATGGAAAGTAATTATCGGCGGAGCCGCGATGCCACCTGCGCTGGCAATGCGAGCGCGAGATCTGGGCATCGATGTCTTTGGTGGATATGGAATGTCCGAGACCTGTCCAGTGCTCACACTTGCCCAGATCGATCTCGGTGATATCGGGGGGGATCAAAAAGAGGACCTCTCGCTTCGATGTAAGGCGGGCAGGGCAATTCCACTCGTTGACCTTAAAGTCGTAGACGCTGAACTAAATGAAAAGCCGAGCGACGGTGAAGCAACAGGGGAGGTTGTGGTTCGCGCGCCATGGCTGACCCAAGGGTACCTTGATGACCCCGAACGCTCGGAGGAGTTGTGGCAGGGCGGCTACCTGCATACCGGCGATATTGGTCATATTGATTCAGCTGGATATTTGAAGGTAACCGATCGACTTAAGGATGTTATTAAAAGCGGAGGAGAATGGATTTCCTCTTTGGAACTTGAAGATATTGCGCTCAGTTGTGAAGGCATTAGTGAAGCCGCAGCGATTGGTGTGCCCCACGAAAAATGGGGAGAGAGACCCCTGTTATTGGTGGTTGCGACTCAGTCGGGACAGGATCTGACATCCACCCGAACGGCATTTGAAAACCTTGCGATGGAGGGTGTTTTAAGTGAATGGGCCATCCCCGACATACAGAGCATCGATGCGATTCCCAAAACCAGCGTTGGCAAAATAGACAAGAAGAAACTGCGCGAAATGTACGGTAATCTTGCGTAAAAAGCAGTTTGCCTAGAGGTCCGTTTGGAGGGTAAACTGAAGATCCTTTCAGCCAGAAAAAATAGGGGGTGATCCAATGTCGAGTGATATAGGAAACGTCACAGTTAACTTTGGTGTCTGTGTGGAATTCGGGAGCACTCTCTCGTAGTTAAGCCAGCGCCCTGTCCGGTGACAGTGTTTACTGTGACAGCCAATCACGGCGCCCCGCATCGCGGGGCGTTTTGGTTTAAGGCGCTAATGCATCTGTAATTTCGGATCGAAATCTTCCAAGTGTTTTGATCAATGAAGTGCAAAACGCTTCACACATCTCGGCGGTAACCGGTAACGAAAGATTGATCATGCCCCGCCGCGCGTAGAACTGTCCCATATGCATCATCTCAAGATGAATCAATTCATAGATTTTGTGTTGGGTTGGCGTTGGAGAATAAGGCGATGTGGGCGCAGTGCTTGAGAAATGCAGAGCCATCATTGACCCCATGCCGGTTAAATGAATGGGCAGGTCAAGCCAATCCAATCTTGATTTAAGCCCCTCACGAAATTGCTCTCCCTGATTGAAAAATGAATCTGCGATCTTCGTTGTAAAGACTTCGCTTAATCCGGTAAAGCCCGCGGTCATACTCAAAATATTATTGTTAAAAGTGCCTGCATGTGACCACGCGTTGGTTTTTGTAGGGTCGAATCGATCAACAATGTCCGCGCGACCGCCAAAAGCACCAAAGCTGAGACCGCCTCCGAGATATTTGCCGAGCGTAACGATATCGGGTCGAATACCCAGCATGCCATGAAGTCCCGTTGCGCCATGACGAGACGTCATCACTTCGTCAAATATTAATAACGCGCCTGTTTTTGATGTTTCTTCCCGAATGGTCATTAAAAATTCAGATTGACCCGGGATACATCCTCCGGCACCGATCATAGGCTCGATAATCACAGCAGCCAGCTTTGATCCGATCGCTCTTATTTTTTTTGCCGCTTGTTCGCTGTCGTTGAACTGAATGCGATGGGTGGGATAAGGAATGTTCAGCGGACTCTCGCCTGCGAAGCTCAGCACGCCGCCGTGGTAACTCCCGTCGATTACCAGAATATCGGGTCGTTTAGTGAACGCCCGGGCGCTGCTGAGCGCGAGAATATTGGCCTCGGTTCCGGAGTTGCAAAAACGCATCCGCTCAATTGCAGGGAAACGCTTGCAGATCAGTGCGGCATACTGTGCCTCTGAAGATGTGGGTCCGCCTAAGGTTAAACCTCTTTTAAGTGCATCAGAAATTGCACCCATAATCTTTGGATGGCTATGACCGTAAAGACCGGCGGTATATTCGCCCAGAAAGTCCTGGTAGGTATGCCCGTCGATATCTTCTATGAGCGCGCCTCGCGCACGCTTGAGGGTGACAGGGAAAGGCGAGTAAAACAGAACCGAGCGCGTGTTTGCGCCCGGAAGAGAATTTTTTGCGATTTCGAATGCGTTTCGGCTCTTAGGGTTTTTGGAGGTGTATTGTTTTTGAGCCGCTTCGAGCGCGTGGTTAAGACGATAAGTTGACTGATTAATTTCTGAGTGGAAAGATGTCGCTTTTTTGCTCATGTGAAGGAGTAAAAAAGTGTGAGACCGAAACAAAAGAGAACAAAAAGTCCGCCAAGCGTCTGCCAGATTTTGTTATACCGGTCTCCGAAGAGAGCGGACTCGCGAAGCCAGGCGGTCGATTTTTTAAAGGCCACGAAATTTGGATAACAGGCCGTTTTGGCTAATTAATATCCGCCAAAACGACCGCGTGTATTATTACTGTGCTGCAAGCATTGCGTTAACAGTTTTTCGAGCGCCATCATCATCCATCACCGGCGTGACAACCGGAAAAGTGCACTGGCCTGACCATCCCATTAGCCACGCTGTTAGAGCGTTCTGGTCATTGGTTTCTACAATCATTACGCCACAGCCGTTAGGCACGTCATGCCATCGGCCAATTTTTGTGACGCCTTCCGGGCATTCGTTAGCGATTTGCTCGTCAGTCATGCTGGCAAAAAAAGCTTGCGTATCTGCTTGTTTATCACGATCAATCTCATATTGACACATAAAAATCATGTTACTTTTCTCTTTGAGTGATTTAAGGACTAGACAGTTTACATCGCCCGAGAACGTTTTTGATAGGGTGGGTCGAAAGATAGGCAAGACCGTCAGCAATGTATGTCGAGTTAGCGGATTAACAGAGGGCAAAACCGGGGCATTACCATGAACACAGCCAAAGACTACGCATCAGTACGGACTGTCATTGAGGACTACATCCGGGGTAGTTTCACCGCCGATACGGCTCTGCTCAGGCGTTGCTTTCACCCAGATGCGTTGATGTCCGGGTTTTACGGTGGCGACTTAGAGATCGGTTCGCCCCAACCCTTTTATGATCAACTTGAGTCTGAGCCGTCAGCAGAGCGTTCAGGTGAGGCATATCAAGCTGAGATTAGTTTTATTCATATCGCGGGACCCATGGCGAGCGCTGGATTAGTCGAAGCCAATCTTCTAGGAGCGGATTACGTCAATCATTTTCAACTGCTCAAAATTGAAGAGGATTGGCGCATTATTAGCAAGGTCTACGTTGATGCGTTTTGAGCGTTAACGTCTCGTTTGATGTCGATTGAATTCTTGTACGAATGCTATTACGTGACCGAGGGGCCGCATGTCTTTAGGCAGAACAAAACGCTAACAGTTCGGTCGAAAGTTTCACTCCTCATAAAAGCGCGGGCGGCCGGATCCGCGAGCTAAAAATCGCGTTTCCGGCAATGGCGCCGAGTAATATGCAACCACCAGCCAAGATATTTGATGTGACTGTCTCTCCGAGGACAAGCCAAACCCAAAGCGGTGCCAGGAGCACTTCCCCTAACGACATCAGGGTCAGCTCGACAGCCGGAAGCGATTTAGAGCCGAGCGTGTAAAGGACCAAGCCCGCTCCCACCTGAAAAACACCCATACCAACTGAAATACCAGAGTCTTGCGTTGAGATTACGAGTGGCAGTCCGAGACCTGCGCAGATCATCGCTGTAATCACAACTCCAAAAATGCCGGACAGGAAAACAGACGGCAACATCTCGGTCTCTTTTCCCCAACGAAGCGTGACTGTGAAAGCGGCAAAACCCAGCGCTGACCCCAGCGCGGCCAAGCTGCCTTTCAGGCTGCCATCAAATGTTTGGTTACCAACCATAATGGCAATACCAAACACTGCAAAACAAATCGATATCCATGTGCCTTTGTAGACTCTCTCGCCAATTACGGCCCATCCAAGGACCGCGGCTAGAAAAGGCGCGGCGGCAAAAAGGAGCATCGCATTGGCCACAGACGTGTGTTGGATCGCGTAAATACCGCCAGCATATGCCCCCACGAGAGATAGCCCCGCAATCACACCGGGTAGCCCTGCATGAATAATCTGTTGGAATGGAGAAACTCCCGCGCGAATGTAAATCACAATATATAAAAATATTGAGAGACTGATCGATCGATAGAGTAGGATTTGCCAAACGTCGGCATCTTGAATAAGCCGAATACCCAGGCCCACAGTTGACCAGAGCACGCCTGCCGAAAGCACCAGTAACAAGCTACGGGTATGGGCTGAATACATAATTAAATAACCCCGGCAGTTTTAAGTAAAAGGCTCACGTTACAAATAAAAAAAGTGCTACGCTTGAACTGTTATTAAAAAAATTAAAATATTTTTCCAGTAACGGATGGACTAGAAACACGAAGCCTATCCTAAAACCCCTGAGGAGATCGGCTTTTTTTGGGGCAAATAAGCTCGGTGTTTAAACCGGCAACAATTCGGAGCATTTTTTGCCGTGGCTCGAAATAAATTAATCGCAAAATTAACGCCGGAGAAGTTGGGCCAGCTCAATGCCCAAACTATTTCTCACTATCAAAGATCGGCGTTTGAGTTTGCGGAGGCAACTGAGCAGCACGATGTTAGTCAGAACATTGACGCTCTTTTAGGACATATGACAGGCCTCGCGCCTTACGATATTCTTGATCTAGGTTGTGGACCGGGTCGAGACGTGCTTGCCTTTAAGAACTTAGGACATCGCCCGATAGGTTTGGATGGATGCGCGGAGTTCGTAGCGCTTGCGCGAGCACGGACTGAATGTCAGGTATTACATCAAGATTTCTTGAGCCTTAATTTAAAGTCGATGGCGTTTGATGGTGTATTTGCCAACGCTTCGCTTTTTCATGTTCCGACCCAGGAGTTAGAGCGTGTGCTTTGTGATATCCGATCCTGTTTAAAAGTTGACGGTGTATTTTTTTGTTCCAATCCAAGAGGGCCGGATATCGAGCAACTCAATGGCGATCGATATGGGGCATTCCTGGAGCTAGATACCTGGCGAGGTTTCGCTCAATCAGCGGGCTTCACTGAGCTAGAACACTACTACCGTCCGCCCGGTAAACCTCGCGAACAGCAACCTTGGCTGGCAACCGTGTGGCGAAAATTAACGGCAGATTAACTGCGAGTCGAGTTAGTTTCGCTAAAATAGACACCGATACTTGGGTATCTTCCTGTGACGCCTATTCCTGAGACAATATGGTTATGAGCAATCCACGCGATCCTCGGTACGACATTCTTTTCGAACCCATAAAAATTGGTCCTGTGACCGCGCCCAACAGGTTTTACCAGGTTCCGCACTGTAATGGCATGGGCCGCATGTTCCCGGATAGCATGATAGAGATGCGCGGCATGAAGGCGGAAGGTGGCTGGGGAATCGTCACGACCGAACAATGCGATTTTCACCCCACGGGTGATGTGCAGCCTTTTACCGAAACCCGTATGTGGGATGATGCGGACCTGCCCTATCTTTCGGCGATGGTGGACGCTGTGCATGCACATGGCGCTCTGGCCGGCATCGAGCTCGTGCATAACGGCCAGGACAGCGGTTGCCTTTATTCTCGCGAAGTGCCAATTGGCCCTGAGCATCGGCCGGTCACATGGCATCAGCACCCCATCCAGGCACGCGCAATGAGTCGGAGCGATATCCGTGATTATCGCCGATGGCATCGCAAAGCTGTCCTCCGCGCCCGTCAGGCCGGCTTCGATATGGTTGTGGTCTACGCAGGGCACGACGGTACCGTGCCGAGTCATTTTCTTTCCCGGAAAAGCAATCAGCGCAGCGACGAATACGGTGGCCCTCTTGAGAACAGACTGCGCCTTTACCGCGAGCTTATCGAAGAAACGAAAGATGCAATCGGCGATACCATGGCGGTGGTTGCCCGGTTTGCGGTCGATGAAATGATGGGAAAAGAGGGGCTTGAATGGGAGGGCGAGGGTAAGGAAGCCATTGAGATGCTGGCCGAGTTGCCGGACATGTGGGATGTAAATGTTAGCGATTGGGAAAATGATTCGATGACCTCCCGCTTTGCCCAGGAAGGCTATCAGGAAGAATATATCTCCTTTGTTAAATCAGTCACCAGTAAGCCGGTTTCAGCAGTGGGTCGTTACACCTCTCCAGATACGATGGTGTCTGCTATTCGACGCGGTTTAGTAGATATCATTGGCGCGGCGCGTCCGTCTATTGCTGACCCTTTTCTGCCCAACAAAATCAAACAAGGTCGGCCAGAAGATATCCGCGAGTGCATTGGATGCAATATTTGCGCCGCTTGGAATAATTTGTCAGCGCCTAGCAGATGTACGCAAAACCCCACCATGGGCGAAGAATGGCGCAAAAAATGGCATCCGGAAAAAATTGCCCCAAAAAAGTCAGACTCGAAAATTCTCATCGTGGGAGCGGGTCCTGCTGGGCTCGAAGCCGCGCTTGGATTAGGTCAGCGGGGCTATCAGGTCACGCTCGCCGAGGCTCGAAGTGAAACAGGCGGGCGTGTGACACGCGAAAGCCGCTTGCCAGAGCTAAACGAGTGGGTGAGAGTGCGGGATTATCGATTGGGGCAAATAGAGCGGAGGCCAAATGTCGAGATTTATCTTGAAAGCGAGTTGAACGTTGATCAGATTCTCGAATTTGGCGCAGATCATGTCGCGCTCGCGACGGGAGCGATTTGGCGCAATGACGGCGTTGGGCGAAATATCCGGTTCCCGGTGCCGGGCTGCAGCGCTTTAACACCTGACGATATCATGGACGGCAAACGACCCGCGACGTTGGGGAGTGCGGTCACGATATACGATGATGATCATTACTATATGGGCAGTGTGATCGCAGAGTTGTTGGTGAGTGAGGGTTATCGGGTTACGTTGGCGACGCAAGGCTTGTGTGTTGCCAGTTGGACTGAGTACACGCTGGAACAACGACATATCGAAAAGCGTCTGTTGGAATCAGGTGTTCAGATCCTTACCCGTCAAGAACTGACTGAAGTAGGTTCAGACGAGTTGTGGTTGACGAATACTCTGACTCAAGAGGTCAGTCGTCACGAGGGCGGCGTTGTTTCAGTAACTGCTCGACTTCCTCGAGACGAACTTTTTGGCGGCCTTAAAGGAAAAATACCGGTGCGACGCATCGGAGACTGCTTTGGACCTTCAATCATTGCGGCAGCGGTTTATGAGGGCCACCGCTATGCGCGTGAGTTCGATACAGAAATCGATCCTGATGGAGTGCCATTTAACAGAACCGGCTATCAGCTTCAACATTGATCGATACGGTTTGAGAAGCGATTCCGTAATCCCAAGTCAGTATTTTTAGTTTAAAAGGTTAGAGCGACATTGGGGAATGTCTTAATTAATTAAAAGAGGGAGGACTGTATAGATGAGTGAAAAGCACGTCGTGGAATATGACGAAAACACCATTTCCGTACTTGAGGCGGTATGGGGCGAGGGCTTCATGTCGCCCGGTGGCACGGAAGAGGTTGACCGGGTCTTGGGCAGTGTGGATCTCAGTCAGGCTAACGTACTTGATATTGGCTGTGGGATTGGTGGTGCGGCAGTTCATCTTGCGCTCACCAGGAAGCCTAAGGCGATAACCGGTGTCGACATTGAGGAGAACCTCATAAATTTGTCGCAGGAACTTGCTGATAAAAACGGCGTATCGGATATTTGTAGTTTTCAGCAGGTCGATCCTGGCCCGCTGCCTTTTGCACCTGAAAGTTTTGATATCGTTTTCAGCAAGGACTCCATTATTCATATTACCGACAAGTTTGGTCTGGCAGAAAACGTTTATCAACTTCTAGCTCCCGGCGGATTATTTTTGGCGAGTGACTGGCTGTGCGGATACGAGGGAGAGGCTTCACCGCAGATGCAGGCATACATTGATGCGGAGGGGCTGGATTTCGGTTTAGCCTCTGCGAAGATTTATCGACAGGCCTTGGAGGCCGCAGGTTTTGTCGATATCGAGATCGAAGAGCGAAACGCATGGTATCGAAAGCAGGCCCGGATCGAGCGTGATAACTTAGCGGGACCGTTATCGGATCAACTGGCGAGCCGGGTGGGTGAGGATTTTCTCAGGCGACAAATCGACGTGTGGAACAAAATGATTGTTGTCCTTGATAGCGGCGAGCATCGGCCTACGCTCATTCGAGCGCGAAAAAAGTTGTAATCTTTAATTTCTAATATTTAAGAGAGTTGATCATGTCAGAACCAAAAAGTATCGCCCAAATGTTTGGCTCGTTGGAGGTTGATACATTTCTCGGGCTGCCTATGTGTACGAATCTCGACATGATCGAAGCGAAAGCCGCGATACTGGGTGTTCCGGTGGCCACGCCTTACAAGGCGGTTGGCAACTATTGCGCTAATGCTCCCGAAGCAATACGAACGGCGATCGCTCCTTGGGCCGCCAATCTCGAGCACGTCGATTTTGATTTCGGCGAGCCGTTGTTTCCTGGCGGGCAAATTACCGCAGTCGATTGCGGTAATTTGTCATACGACGAAAACGACTTCGCGGCGAATCGGGCGGCGATCAAGAACGCAGTAATCAAGATGGTTGGTAATGGTGTGGTACCCGTTCTCATCGGTGGTGATGATTCCGTTCCTATTCCGATGTTTGATGCGTTTGCCGGTAAAGGCGACTACACAATTTTGCAGATTGATGCTCATATTGACTGGCGGGACGAAGTCCAGGGTGAGCGCTACGGGCTATCATCAAATATGCGACGAGCTTCAGAGATGGCCCACATCAAAAAAATCATTCAAGTGGGCCAGCGATCGATCGGATCTGCGCGTCCGTCGGATCTTCGCGATGCAAAAGACTGGGGTGTGGAATTTTATTCCGCCCGCGATGTCAGTC
>SHBR01000020.1 GCA_004212795.1 Candidatus Thioglobus sp. | reverse complement strand
CGGCGGCACTCCAGACCTTATCGCCAATTGAGCCGTTTTCTTCGTTCAAGTCGTAGGCAATGAGATCGCCCGACCAATCTTTGGCATTAAAAAAACTCTGGTAAACGCGAGTGTCCTCAGTAATTGAAGACACGTTGAAAGAAACGGCCGCGGCTGAGCCCGATTGCGCCATTCCACCTGCCACTGCATCAAGAATTGCGTTAACAGTGCCGGCGGTACCGCTGACCCGATTAGTCAGAGACCCTCCGGTTGATTCAGTGATCGAGGTCGCCTGACCTTTCTTGCTTCCGTCCCAAACACAACGTCCAGAGCGGCCGTCCCGATAATAGTCAATACCCGAGTGCTCGCTGTAGGAATTTATTCCTGCGACAACTACATTATTAGACTGTAGCGCTTTGGTTGCTTCGGTGATGTCAACAGTGGTACTCCATGAGCACGCATCACCAAACCATACAATGATTCGACCTGAATCCTCTCTCCAGCCGACGTCATATCCGCTTGCGTAGCCATGATCCGAACAGCTTGCGCCAGAATAAAGAGGATCAATACAAGCCCCATCTGTGGATTGGCCACCAGTTGCGAGTTGCTGTAGCGCGAAAAGATTTGCCTCTGCCCAATCACCACCGCACCCCCCGGGACTGCTGCAGGGTCGCCATTCGTTCATGCCGCGACGGGTTAGCGTCTTGGAGTCGGTGAGCGGCTGATTAATTCGAAAGGCTTTCTGGGCGGCGGCTTTTTTTTGCGCTTCTGTTGGTTCTCTACTAATGCATTGTGAGGGCCAGTAGCGCGCGCAGTAGCCGCTGGGGTTTTCGCATATATAGCGATTACACCACGAATAAGGGCAGGATTTACGGTGACAGTACCAAATCGAAGAACCGCCCGCGACATACTCGCGTGGATCTCCCCAGTAAGTTGCTACCGCATAGCGGGTATCAATTCCTGCAAATCGCGGGTCGCCTCCTGAAATAGCATCAAGAATGCTTTGGGCGTTTCGCTTTGTGCTATTGATGGGTCCACCCATGCTGCCGGTGTTATCCATGAGAAAGGTAACATCTGCTCGACAGGCGCTTGCGTCTGAGACCGACTGCGCGAAACTAGATCTTGAAAAAAAGCCAACGGCTAGGATTAGGCTGAGAACCAGAAATCGCTTGAATGTGATCATAGGAATCATGGCGAGATTTTCAGTGCGGATAGGGTCATTCAAAAATGAGTCTTGGAAGATCGGGATAAATCACCTGCTGACCTTCGGGGAAAGCAAGACCCTCAATTGACGGGGTCGAGAGGAGCGAGAATAAGTTGATATCGATAGCGGATAATGATTGATTATTCTCGCAAAAGAACTCCCATCCTGCACTGATACTGTCGCCCGTATCTGGATTGGGCGATAGTCGAATGATGTCACCGGCCTCCAGCCGACAGCCTGCTGCTTCGTCCAAAGAAAAAGCGGTTCGGTGATCATCTAAAGCAGATTGGATTGCATTAAGTAATTCTTCAGGGTTATCGGTCTGGGCGGCAACAGCGCTCAGGGGTATTCCCATATTGACGAGAAGATTCTGACCCGCCTTGGCCGCACTAATCGTTACTCGTTCGAAAGGAGTAACTTGACCTGCAGCAGGGGCTAGATTCAGCAGAAACACCATGATTAACGTAACTGATTTCAGAATATTCATTAATCGATCCAAGTTGACATATGGGCTTATCTAATTCGATTTGGCATAGTGGCTTCGCAGGATCGTCTGGGTGTTGTCATTACCGCCTCCGCCACGTGCTGTGATTCGATAGATTACCGTTTTTTGACTAAGATCGGTTTCCCCATAACCGCCCATGTTCAGTGATCCGCCATCACCGATCTCAGTGAGTTTTTTGATCATATAGCGCGACGTATTCTGAGCTCCGGTTGAGACCGTTATCGAGTTGTTGTCGTCCCATTTTGTCCTGAAGGGTGCGGGCTCAAGATATTCATCAGCGGTGCCCTGAGCGTAAATACCGTTCTTGGTTTCATTAAAAAGATCCTGGCTACTGGGTTTTTCGATAAACGCTTCAGCTTCGCGAAGCCCAATTTCTGCTGATTCAAAAGAGATATTCATATCTCTCGAGATGCCTGCCATCTTCTCTTCTTGGATTGTGGTCCGCATCACGCCCATCGCAATAATGGTGAGCATGACGAGCACGACCATGCCCATGATGAGGACCCAACCCTCTTGCTTTAGAGCATCAGAGAATAAACGTGTGCGCGCAGTCATTTTGCCTTGTTGCGTAATGTGATCGTGGTTGTAAACACTTTGCGAAGATAGCGATCGTCCGGCGTAATTGTGGTGCCATTAAAAGTATAGGATGTACTGGCTGAGCTTAGATTATTCTCAATTGAGCGCACAAGCATCGATAGTCTCAGGCTTACAACCCGATCAATATCTAAGCCCGCAGTCCCCGCGGCAAGATAGCGATTTGCGTTGCCGTCTCCACCATTACCATCCGCGTCTGCATCGGTGTCCTCGCCATAGAGGAATTGAAGGTTCTCGATGCCTTCGATTAATTCATCCCCATTCTTGCTGCAGGTTTGGGAATCGGATGGATTGGTGAGTCGACGAAGCGCCGGAATCGCGTCATTGGCGCCGGGCGCAATACAGTATGTGATCTGCCGGGCCTGATAGACACGAGCGTCGGTCTGATATGCTTTAGAGAAGTCATTTGAAACATTGTTGCCTGACGCGCTGTGAGAGAGTGTTAACGTCGTGTTTGATGGAGTGTTGGAGATAGAGAAAAAATCCGCATTTTCGCAGTCACTGATCACGGCAGGAGAATCCTTGCTAAAACCCAAGACGCTGGCCACTTTGATGTCACTGCTCGTTGATGTCATGGGAGACGTGACGGACACGCCACTGCTGAACGCGCCGCGAAGCGTAATGCTGTCGGGGGTGTCGGGCTGGCCGGATCGAGCGGTTCCGTCCAAGCCCTCAATATGACCTGCTGCGATATTGATCCATGAATTGCTAGTAGGGTTGATGACATTAGAGATCGCCGAGTCGCTATTACAGCCCCAGAAGCCCGCGGCCCTGACATCACGACGAATAAACTCTAACGCGAATCGGCCATTTTCCTGTAAACGGGCAAGTCCGTCGTTAAATCGATAGATGCGACTGGCGTCGATGTAGACCTTCAACATCGCAGCCGTCGCGATTAAGCCAATCGCAAGCGCCACCATCAGTTCGATCAGGGTGACACCCTGCTGGTGAGATCTTTGATTAATTTTCGGTTTTCGAAAAAAACGAATCATGGTCGAAACTCGAATTCGAAGCTATCATCAGCTTTACCGTCCCGGTCGTCATCCCACGTGAGTGTGATGCGATAGTTCGGGTTGTTTAACACCACTTCACCGCTGCCTGCCGGCAAAACAGCAGCATTTGTAGCGCTCCATTCCCAATGATCGAATTGCGCCATTTGTGCAGGTGTGCAGCCATCCGAGATGCAGTCAGGGTTAGACGCACTTCCCAGGATTGAATTGTAGCGACCTTCGGCTGCCCCAAGATGGTTGGCCCGAATCCGATCTGCTATGTCATACGCCTGACTCGAGGCATAGGAGCGATGTAGGGCGCTCGTATTGTATTGAAGCCCTTTGGCCATTAGAGCGGCGAGCGCCAGAAGTCCGAATGAAAATATCACGAGCGCGATGAGCACCTCCAGCAGTGAAAATCCGCGCGCGTTCACTTAGGCATCCTCACAGCTGTCAACCCCCGAACCGCTCTCATTGGAAGCGAATATCTTGATCCGCCCGGTTGCCAGAATATTAAGTGCGCGCGCATGTTCGCCAAATCCGCGGCTATCGCAAACAACAAAAGACCCCGGACTTGCACTTCCATCAACTGCGGTTGACGCGCCGTCATATCGAAATGAGATATAACTTGAGAATTCGCCCGAGCGCATGGTGTTATTTCCTGTCAATGCTGCACCGATTAATATGATTTCTTCATCATTGTCCCGAACGCCGTCAGCGTCAGTGTCAACAAACGCGATCAGGCCGTTTTCCCATTGGTTTCCCGAACAGCCTGACTCTGTTCCGGGACACATCGTGACCCGAAAACCTCGACGCATCGCTTCTGTTCGAGCTTGGGCAAATTGCCCCACGAGGTTGCTGATCTGCGCGCGCATCCGATTGTTTTGAGTTAAATCGCTAAACATCGGTATCGCAAGAACTGCAAAGATCGAAAGAACAGCGATCACGACCAATGCTTCAATCAATGAGAAGCCGTTGTCTTTGCTATTCAGGAAAAACGGGTTTGAACGTTGAGCCTGAAGGACGCTGATTGCTGATTGCTGATTGCTGATTGTCATTTTAAGATCAAGTATAAATTGAGAGTATATTTGGAGTCATAAAAGCTGACGGAGTGAGAGAGATTTATGATTGTAAGTGTTGTGATACCCGTTTTTAATGAGATGCGAACGCTTGAAAGGGTGATCAAGCGGGTTCAGGCTGTGCCTGTTGAAAAAGAGATTATTCTTGTTGATGATTATTCTAATGATGGCAGTCGGGAGCTGGTGCAGTCTTTTGGAGAGCAACCAAACGTGCGGGCGGTTTTGCATGAATACAATCAAGGCAAAGGGGCGGCATTAAGATCGGGATTTGCGGCCGCGACAGGAGATGTCGTACTGATTCAAGACGCCGATCTTGAATATGATCCTAATGATTATCCAAAATTGCTTGGCCCGATAGTGGAAAATCACGCTGATGTGGTTTATGGGTCGAGATTTGCAGGGGGCGAGACTCATCGCGTCCTGTATTTTTGGCATTCGGTGGGCAATCGTTTTTTGACTTTACTGTCCAATATGATGACCAATCTCAATCTTACTGACATGGAAGTTTGCTACAAAGTTTTTCGCCGGGAGATTATTCAAAGCATTGACCTCAAGGAAAATCGGTTTGGCTTCGAACCGGAAGTGACCGCTCGATTGGCGAGATTCCGCAAGCCGGATGGTTCGCGCTTAAAAATATTTGAAGTCGGAATTAGTTATGCGGGTCGAACTTATGAAGAGGGCAAAAAAATAGGATGGCGCGATGGGGTTCGCGCCATCTGGTGCATTATTCGTTATAACCTTTTTTGAAACGAGGATGATTGTTGGCTTAGCTTTGAATTTTCCAGCTACCATCGGCTTGTCGACATGCCGTGCCATAACCTTGCTGCACTTCTCCGCCGACCTCAATCTCGGTGGTGAACTCCCGACATGGGGTGCCGTCTGATTTGACGACTGTAGTTGTCGGGGTCGCTTTGCCCCCATTGCCAGAATTTGGATTTTGCCAAGTTGTTTCAGCACCGTCTTTAGTTGATTCCAGGGAAAACTGAAGGTTCTGTGCGGCGAGTAACCGATCACGTTCGTCGAGCTGAGCGCCAATCTGGTCGCCAACAATCGCACCAAAGATAATGCCAAGAGCGATTGCCCAGCCTTTATCTGAATGACCATCTCCAAGCGCGCTGCCTAGCACGCCGCCGATCACCGCGCCGGCGGCCGCGCCTTGTTCCTGCTTAGATGGCGCGGTAGAGCAGCCTGAAATTAAAAGCGCTCCGCAAAATAATGCGACAACAATTGAATTATTTTTCATTCTAGTTTTCCCTTAGTTTCGTTCACTAATAGCTAAAAATTTGAGCGCTCGTATGCTGTGAAGGGTTGATTGGGATCACGCCACAAAACAGTTTTAGAACTCAAGTTGGTCAAATATCGCATCGATTCCCGCGAAAGCGCATAAATCATCCATGTCCCCACCGGGTGCGCCAGAGACCCCGATACCGCCAACGAGCGTTCCACCGGCTTCGATAATTACCCCACCACCGACGATGACAACGCCAGGTAGATGACGAATACCGGCGGAAGGCTGACCGTTTTCAGTAACCGGAATCATATCGGATGTGTTGATTCGAAACCCTGCGGCCGTTCGTGCCTTGCCGATTGCGATGTTAATGGTTCGAGATGCGGCGAGCTGATCTCGCAATAGCACTTGTACGCCGCCAAAACGATCGACAATAGCAACGGCAACTTGAAAATTTTCTTCCCGGCAACGATTAAGCGCCGCTTGCGCGGCGGTTAAAGCAGTCTCGGGCGTCATCACCTGAAACGTCACGGTTCCTTCGGCGGCAACTGCCCTGCCTAGTCCACCGAAAGCGAAGACTACAACGATCAACGCGTTAAGAAATGATCTCATAAATTTGCTCCTGTTAAAAACTTTATCATCCGTGGGAGAGAATGGGGGCTTGGGAATCGAAAATTTTATTACGATTAGTTAATAATTACCGAAGAGTATGTCAGCAAGCAGGCGTGAGGGTGGTGATTTAATTCAAAAGAGGGCTCAGGTTCAATTCACAGCTGATAATGAGTATGAAACGGTGCTTTTTAGATCATCATGAATAACCCCGTAATCATTTTCGTTTTTTGTGACGAAAGAGGTTATGCCTAAAATCTTTCGAGATTGATTATCCAGACGCTTCGTACCGCACTTTAGCGCGTCTCTTAACATGCTGACTCGAGCTTGACTGGCATGTGGCGCTGTTATTAGCGGCAGTCCGGGCCGAGTGGGAGCGGTCGCAATAATTTTTAAAGTGTTTGATACCCGCTCAAAATTTGTTGCCAGATGCCAGGAGACGCAGTCGATGGCGGCGAGATCGGCTTTTCCGTCGGCGACGGCGTGAATCGATTCCCTATGACTGCCGGTGACTAAGATAGTCTTGAAAAATGCGTTCGGCATTTGACGCGCGGTCATCAATACCTTCATCGCAAGGTAGCCCGAGTAGGAGTCATACCCGTTAATCGCGAGTATTTTATTGTTAAATTGGTTGAGGGTGTCGGGACAATCCTGTTGGGCAATGATAACGCTGTGATAGTTGCCTTCTTGATCCCCGGTTGCATAAGAAAAGCTCCCCAAGACCGTAACTTGATGACGCAGCCGAGTGACCAAGGGCAAACCACAGGTTTGACTTAGAAAAAGATTCGGCGATCGCCAGGCTTGCAGTGTCTCGACTGATCGATTCAGATCTTCTGGCGCGGAGATGCTACGGTTTTTACATTCCGAAGCGACAATTTGCCACAGCCGGTCGTTTGCCTCGTGTACCTCCGGCCAGTCATACATCGGCAATTGAGCAATGAGTAATGACGGCATTAATTTTGAGATCCTAGCTTGATCGAAAAGTCTGGGTAAATTGACGGTCAGGTGATTTTTACGTTAGAAGAGCGGGTACTGGTTTGGCTGAAATGACGCTAGGCGGTTTCAGGTGCCAGCGGTTAGTCAGGGGTTTGCTGTAGCCATTGGCCGAGCGCCGACCGTTCTTCAGGCGTCATTTTTGTCGCATTACCCAGTGGCATGGCCTGACTCATCACCGCTTGAGAGATTATATTCGTTCGATGCTGCCGGACCCTGGCGAGGCTATCTAGCACTACCCCGGCGGGGGCTGTTTTAAATGTAGGGTTTGAGGGATGAACTGCATGACAACTCACGCAATGCTGCTCCACAATGTTGAAGGCTTGGTTATCACTGACTTGCCCGGTAAAGCGTAGTTCGTTTTTGGAGGCGATGAAGAATATCAAACCCAATCCAAGAATAATCGCGAGTGGCCACTGCCACATTAATTGGAGGCCACGACCGCCTGTATGGTGAGTGTTAAAAAAATGCCGGACAATAGCGCCGATTACAATAATGACGCCAACAACTAGCCATCCCCACGCGGCACCCCCTGAGAACAACAATGGGTAATGAGCGCTGACCATGAGCAGCAGTACCGGCAACGTTAGATAGTTATTGTGGAGAGAGCGCTGACGGGCTTGCGCGCCGAGACTGGGGTCAGGCCGTTTTTTGTCCAGAAGATCGGCGACTACTTTTTTCTGATTGGGGATGATGACCACAAATACATTTGCTGACATGATTGTCCCAATGAGTGCGCCGACGTGTAAAAAAGCGGCCCGATCACTGAAGATTTGGGTGAGCAAAAATGCGCTAACTAAAATCAAAACGAGTACGGACGATGCAAGGACGGTCGTCGATCGACCTATCGGGCTGCGGCAAAGGGCTTCGTACAGACCCCAGCTTCCGATCAGGAAGGCCACACTGATGCCGATCGCCATTGTGGGTGTGAGGTCCGCTCGGGTGGAATCGATCAAATAAGTGCTGGCACCAAAATAGTAAAGAACGATTAACAGCGCGAAGCCGGATAACCAGGTGAAGTAGGCTTCGTATTTGAACCAGTGAAGATCATCAGGCATGGCCTCTGGCGCAACAGCATACTTCTGGACGTGATAAAAACCGCCACCATGAACGCTCCAGGATTCACCCTGAACACCTTTCGGTAGATTCTCGCGGGCTCGCAGACTGCGGTCTAGCCAAATAAAGTAGAACGAGGTGCCAATCCATGCGATACCTGCCGCGAGATGCAACCAGCGGATCGCGAGACTCGCCCAGTCAAGCCAGGGGATGATCATTGAGTTGTGAATTCCTTGGAAAATAGTGGATGAACTGCTGATCTTTGGACAAACGATCGTAAGTCCAATTGCTTTTCAGAAAAATGACTACAATTAGGAAGAACTATATCTTCTTTTTTGATAATCGATGGAAACTGATGATCTAGAGCTGTTTGTTCGTGTTGCACAACTTCGGAGTCTGACCGCTGCGGGCCGAGACCTGAGACTGACGCCGGCGGTCGTGAGCTCTCGCCTGATTCGTCTCGAGAAAAAATTGGGGATCCGGCTGCTGAATCGCACCACTCGCCAAGTTGATCTAACGCCTGATGGGGATAGTTTTTTTATTCACAGTAAAAAGATTCTCGAATCGGTTGACGAGGCCAAAAGCGCGATTTCGATTAAACGTGATAGTCCGACCGGTTCACTCAAAGTCTCTGCGCCGGTCAGTTTTTCGAGGATTTACCTGGGTTCAGCGATTGCGAAGTTTGTCGAGCGCCATCCTGATGTACAGCTCCAATTGGTCTCGAGTGATCGTTTTGATGATTTTTTTAGTGAGCAAATTGATTTGCTTATCCGCGTGGCTGAATTAAAGGATTCCAATATGGTTGCAAAACGGATTGCGACCAGCCGGCGAGTGTTTTGCGCGTCGCCAGACTATCTTAGCAAGGCGGGAGAACTCAAGACGCCGAAAGATCTGCATAATCATAATTGCCTGCTGCTCCGGTTTCCGGGCTCACAGCAGTGGCGATGGACGCTGACACATCCAAGCGGGCAGTCTGAAACCCTTAGCCTTCTTGGTTCGATGGATTCTGACAATTCAGAAATTTTGACAGACTGGTGTCTCGCGGGACACGGTATTGCAATGAAAGAGGTGTGGGAAGTTGCGTCCTATCTACAGAATGGCTGCTTGAAAGAGGTTCTGCCGGATTATCCGCCTGTCTCATATCCCATATCTGCCCTTTATCCGCACAGTCAGTATCTCCCTGCGCGGGTCAGGCTTTTTATCGATTTTCTTGCTGAGGAGTTTAAAGACCTGACTTCTTGAGGGAGAAAGTTGATTCACCATAAACGAGTTCGCGAAACCTTCTAAAAAATCAATTAAGATGAGCATGCAACAAGGCGTTGTTATTTTGATTCCGACACGGTGAGGTGTCCAAGGGAGCTAAAGATGTCCGGGAAGAATGATCCCCCAAACGCTGTAATCTCAGTTAAGCATGGGTCGCTGTCGAGCGCGTCCGGGTGGGTTCTGATGACTGTGAGTGTTGTTTTAAGTACTGCTCTCGCCATCGGTACGGTGCCTAGTGCGTTTGGACAAGATGACCTCCGGTCGCCTGCGGCTAAACGCAATCCGATAACGGTATATACCCGGAATGCTCCGGATCCTGACCAGGATGGACCGGGAAAAATGCTTTTGGAGCGGATTGAAGATGGCAAAACAATTCGTGTGATTGTTGGTGTGGATTTCGACATGGTTGCGCCGCATGAACTGATGGCCCGCGATGTTAAGGCGCAGGCGAAGGATTTGGCCGTGATTCAGGACACGATTATTAATCGGGTGTTTGGCGCGCAAGCTGGGCCAGGAGTTGTTTGGCGATTTACTGAAATTCCCTTCATGACACTTGAGGTGGGTCGCGAGGATCTTCGAAAAATACTCATAGATGAATCGGTGGTGAGTGTGCAGGAAGATGGTGTTTCCGAATCGATGCTTAATCAGAGTGCGGATGTAATTCAGGCTGACAAAGTGTGGAATACGCAACCTACCCTCAGAGGCAAGGGCCAGGCGATTGCGATTTTGGATACGGGTACGGAGCATCAGACCATGCTCAGAGGCAGGGTGGTAGCCGGCGCGTGTTTCTCTACCAATTACGCTTACTATCCATCTCAGTCGTTGTGTTCAGGACAAATATCGTCAGAGATTGGCGTGTCTGCAGGGAAAAATTGTCCAACAACAATTGGTGGCTGTGATCATGGTACTCATGTTGGCACTATTGCGGCGGGAGACGATGGCAAGTACAAGGGAGTCGCACCGGAGGCAGACGTTATTCGGGTCCAGGTTTTCTCGAAGTTTACGAGTGGATATTGGTGTGGGGGATACGCGCCTTGCGTGATGTCGTTTGGCTCGGATCAGGTTCGAGGACTCGAGTATGTCTATAGTCTTAGAAATTCTCTTGATATTGCGGCTGTCAATATGAGTCTGGGTGGCGGTTACTACTCATCTGCTTGTGATAGTCGTGCACCCGCGATCGCCTCTGTCATCGACCGTCTCACCAGTGCAGGTATCGCGGTCGTGATCGCGGCAGGAAATAGTGGGATGAATGGCTATATCAGCTATCCGGCTTGTATCAGAAACGCAATCGCAGTTGGAAGTTCGAACAAAAATGATGGCCTATCTGGTTTTTCGAATCACTCTACACTGATCGATCTCGTTGCGCCTGGCGAACGAATTACGGCAGGGGTGCCAACTCGTTCAATTAAGGCTATGAGCGGCACGTCGATGGCTGCACCTCACGTGGCGGGTGCGTTCGCACTTCTTCGAAGCTATGACCCAAACGCGTCAGTTGCAAGTCTATGGACTGCCTTAACGTGTACGGGCGAGCCCATTGTGCGAGCCGGAGTCAGTCGAAATCGGATTGATGTCAGAGGTGCATTCCAGTTTTTGAAAAACGGACTGTCAAGTTGCCAGAAAAAAGAAGATGTGAGCGCGCCAGACTGGCTGCCAAAGCACGGCTGGTTTTAAAATCATGTTTTGTGGTTTTGGAATCAAAAAAATGAAGGTTAGTGTGGCGAAACACGGGACTTGCCTATTCGCGATTTGGTTAACTTTTTTCTCATCGATCAGTATTGCTGATTGGGATCAGGAGCAGGTCGCGCTGTTACGGGCAATTCAGGGTCTTCAAAGTCTTCGTTATGAAATTCTTCAAGAGCAGGTGCGATTTGATTCAACGCCACGGCCCACATCTCAAGATGAATTGAAGGTTTGGAAAGCCATTGAGCAAGACATGACAATGACTCTTGCTGAAATTGACCAATCGCTTGCTGATTATCAGAGACAATATTCCGAGATGACGGATTCCGCTAAAGCGCCTCCCGCATCAAAGATGCCCTCGTTACTACCAGATTAATGCGTTTTTTACTTTTTTTGAGAAGGTGGTTTTGGAGTCTGACACTTTTGCTGTGGACGGCATGGTCGTATGGCGATCCCGGGCCGCTCGCGCAGAGTCCGATTTTGACCTCTGCTGCCAGCCCGCCCAATATTGTGCTTGTCATTGACGATTCTGGATCCATGGGATGGCGTCGAAGTGGTCAACCTCGCACCCCAATGAGTCAGGCTCAAGATGCCGCAATATCGTTGCTTGATTCGCTGAGTAACGTCCGGGTCGGAATCGCATCTTTTGGTCGATACAATTTTGGTGGGGAGCTCGATTATCCGGTTGCGGATCTTGATGCCAATCGTGAAAAGATTTACCAGGCGATTCGAAACCTTTCTCCCGGAGGCGGCACGCCGCTTGTAAGCACATTGCAGCATATGGGGCGTTATCTTTCAGGGCTAGGAGGCCCTATCAATCCGGGGAACAGCACCAACAAGAGTTGTGCGGCTAATGGGCAGTATCAGGGAAAGCTCACTTTACGCCCGGATACGACCGCGCAAACTTATTCCATCAATGAAGTTTTCCCATCGCCGCCGTATAAACGGTGGAGACGTGCGACTGACGAGTCACCCATTTGTTTTTGGTGCCAGAAAAATTTTCTTATTCTGCTGACCGACGGGTGGGGCTGGGGTAACGCGTCTCGCCCTTTACAAAATTACTGTCCGACATGCTACCACCCGCTCGTCAGCGTTGCGGCGGCGCTGCATGATATTGATTTGCGGCCGGACGTAGATGAGTTTGATGGTGACGAGGCGAAAAATAATCTGACAACCTACACAATTGGTTTTCACACCAGTCAATCGTTGCTTCGGGAAACTGCCAAGAAAGGCGGAGGCCTTTATTTTGAAGCAGATGATGAGGATGAGCTTAAGTCTGCGTTTGCAAAAATTGGAGAGGACATCCTGGCGCATACCAGTGGCTCAGCCACCGCTGCAACATTCAGCACCAGTCTTCTTCAAAACGGGACCGATTTGTATCTCACGACCTTTAATACCGAGTTTTGGACGGGTGATGTGATTGCCGGGCGGCTTGATTCGAATGGAAAACCTGGCGCTCAACGATGGTCAGCGGCCGATAAACTCGACTCCCAAACCAGTCCCGACCAGCGTGTCATGCTGACCTGGAATAACGAAGAGTCACCCACAGGTTCAGTTTGTGCGGGCGGCGCTGGCGCCTCAGTCTCCAGCAAGTCTCGACCCGGCGGAATTCCGTTTCGTTGGGATTATTTGTCAGCCCTTCAGCGCGCAGATCTTCTGAATCTATCGGGATCTTCGGGTAATCTTGTATACGAGAGAAAGTGGGGTCAGGCAGGAAACGGTAAAGGCCGTTTTGCATTGCCTTTTGATGTCGCGACGGACCAGAAAGGAAGCGTTTACGTCGTTGACTACAACAATCATATGGTTCAGAAATTTGATATTGATGGTAATTTTTTGTTGCAGTGGGGCGGTCTCGGTACACATAAGACCAATCTCTATTATCCCGTTGGCATCTCTACTGACAAAGATGGAAACGTGTATGTTGTTGAGCATGGCGCCCACACGGTAAAAAAATTCTCATCCTCTGGCGATCTGCTCGCCGTTTTTGGCGGGTATGGCACTGGGCCGGATGAGCTGTATTACCCATTTGACGTCGCAGTTGACTCGGCCGGGAATATCTTTGTCGTCGAACTGCAAAATCACCGAATCAAAGTCTTTGATGCCTCTGGCCGTTACTTGCGAATGTGGGGTAGCCGAGGGAGTGCCAATGGTGACTTTCATACACCAAATCGAATTGCGATTGACGCCGGGGATAACGTTTATGTTTCGGACTACGTCAACCACAGAATTCAAAAGTTTGATACCTCCGGGAAGTTTCTCGCCACGTGGGGAACGTATGGGACAGGAGATGGTCAGTTTCGGTATCCATATGGCGTGGCGACAGATGGAAGCGGGAATGTTTTTGTTGTGGAGTATTTTAATCGTGTGCAGCAATTTGACGCGGCGGGTAATTTCATTACGAAATGGGGTTCCGCTGGATCCTCTGACGGACAATTCCGGTACCCGCGAGGAATTGCCATTTATGACGGCGGAGAGTGTGAGGGCGCAAGTTTTTTTGTAGCTGACGCGTATAACTATCGTATTCAGAAATTCTCCAGTCCAGGAAGCGCGCATATTAGTACCGATGTGGGTAAGGCCCGACTGAATTATTTGAGAGGCGATCGGAGCAACGAAGGAAAAGGCTGGGGTTTTCGGGAACGGGAAAGCCTCCTCGGGGACATTATTCATTCCGCTGCCGTTCATATCGGGCGTCCGAATCTGAATTGGCCTTCGGGCGGACTTTTCCCTTCTGCGAAGCAGTCCCATTCCGTTTTTGTACAGAGCCAGAAAGACCGAAAACCGGTCGTAGTGGTTGGCGCAAATGACGGGATGCTGCATGTATTTTCCGCCGATGACGGTAAAGAAATGATGAGCTACTTGCCCGGTAATCTCTTCTCGACCGCAAAGAGCGAGGGGTATCACTACTTGACTGATCCTGATTATGGGCATCGCTACTATGTGGATGGTACCCCCACTGTGGCAGATACCTATATTCGATCGCCTTTTACGACAACCCCCGCCTGGCGAACGGTTCTGGTTGGAATCCAGGGCTCTGGCGGCCGCGGTCTTTTTGCTTTGGACCTAACCAACCCCGACCGCTTTTCCGAGGCAAGATCTGCAGAGATTTCACTCTGGGAATTCACAGATGAGGATGACCCTCACTTAGGCCATACCTTGGCTCGACCGACCATCGCGATGTTGCCAAATGGTCGTTGGGCGGCAATTGTGGGCAATGGATATGAGCATACGGCCTCGGGAACCCGGACTTCGGGTCAGGCGGAGTTGTTTGTTATTTTTCTGGATGGCGGGCTGGATCGAAAATGGACAGAGGGTGTGGACTATCTTCGAATTCCAACCGGCGTGGGCTCTGTTGCAAGACGCAATGGCCTATCTACGCCTGCGGTGATCGACACCGATGGAGATCGTGTTGCTGATCGAGTGTATGCGGGCGATATACATGGAAATCTGTGGGCATTTGATCTCTCGAGCAAGTTGATGAGTGAGTGGAAAGTCGCCAACGCGTCTCCGTTATTTAGCGGTGCCGATCGCCAACCGATCATGGCAAAACCCGAGATTATTCGTCACCCCCAAATGCCCATCAGTGGCAACGCACCCAACTTGATGATTTTCTTCGGGACCGGTCAATATCTCGTGGCAGGCGATAACACCACGGTTGATACCCAAAGTTTCTATGCCGTCTGGGATAAGGGTGATCATGGACTCAAGCGATCAAATCTTGTTCAGCAGGTCTTTCTACGCACGTCCAATGGAGATGGTCGCGTGACCGATCCCGATCGATGGCAAGAGCTTAAGGTGGACTATAAAAAAGCAAGTAAAGACGGTCGTTACGGTTGGTTTTTTGATTTGCCCGATCGAGGCGAGCGGGTGGTGACCGATGCTCGTTACCGAGGTGGTTTGGTCTTTTTTAATACGTTAGTCCCTTCGGATCCCAGACCGTGCGCGGCAGGTGGATCGGGTTGGATGATGTCAGTGGATGCGTTAACCGGGGGCGTACCGGTTTCACCTGCTTTTGATTTCGACGGAAGTGGCGCAATTGACGCGGATGGCGACACAACGACTATTGGTGGTGATGGCCGTCGGCCTAAAAAACAGGTCGGGTATTCTGGCAAACGCTACACCTCAAAAAAAGGAGTGCCCACTGGGGTATCGATCATCGGTGACAATCGTTACACCTCGGGTAGCGGTACTGACGATGCTAATGAAGTAGGTGTTGAAGCAATCCGATCAGGGGATGATCAGCTAGAGGGTCGATTGTCATGGGAACAGATGAATCCAGGTCAGTAGCAACGGCTTCATATTGATATGACTAACGATATGAGGCAAAAGTAAACTTTTGAAATCTCCAGGCCCCGGCTTCATTGTCATCGCGGTCGTATTAATGATCGCTACTTTCGTCGTTCTTCGACTTTTAAACCAGTAAGTCTATTGTTAATTACAGGTTTTCTTGTCGGGAGCTTACAAGCATGATCAACATCAGTCTACGCTAAGGTGATCTCCTGCTACTCAACGATTGTCAGTCGTTAAGTTATCGAGATGTTAGCGACGCTGCCGACAAACGGATGGTGTGGTAACGGGGCTTCGGAATATGATGTCGCCATTAAGCGAGCAGCTCTGAATAAAAGCGTTTACAGATGAACTAACCTTCCAAACCAGCCCGTTGCCGAAGTGTCTTAGCCGCGTTGCTGTGACGCCGAACCAGATCAACTTCATCAAGTCCTCGAATCTTGCCTTCCGTGACCCGCCATTCGCCGCCAATCATGACGTAGTCAGCCCGAGATGCACCACACTGAATGAGTGCAGCGAGTGGATCATGGAACCCGCTGTGACGCAGTTCGTCCAATTTAAACAGAGCGAGATCAGCCTGTTTGCCTTCCGCAAGGATGCCAATGTCGTCCCGACCCAGGCAGTGAGCACTTCCTTCTGTAGCGAGCTTAAGTGCATCAAGATGGCTGAAATTAGCCGCTCCCCCTTGTAGTCGCTGAAGCATCATGCCGGCCCGAACTTCTTCAATTAGATTTGAGGCGTCGTTAGACGCTGAGCCATCAACGCCGAGGCCAACAGCGCTTCCTGCATTCTGAAGAGAGCACACAGGACATATTCCAGATGCGAGCGTCATGTTTGAATGTGGACAATGTGTGATCGCTGTTTTTGCTTTGCCCAAGCGATAAATCTCGTCTTGGGTGAAGTGAATACCATGAGCCAGCCAGGTGCTTGCAGTTAGCCAACCACAGCTCTCCAGATAGTCGAGAGGGCGCATACGGTGTTTTTGCAGACAGTAATTATTTTCATCCAGGGTCTCACCCAGATGAGTATGCAGGCGTACGCCATTTTGCATTGCGAGAACGGCAGATTCTTTCATCAGCGTGTGACTTACGGAAAAAGGCGAGCACGGCGCAAGACCGATCTGGATCATCGCTCCCGAGTGCGATTGATGGTACCTGCTAATGACACGCTCGCTGTCGAGCAAAATGGTTTCGGTTTTCTGAACAACGCTGTCGGGCGGTAGCCCGCCATCTTTCTGCGATAAGTCCATAGACCCTCGAGTCAGAGTCGCCCGAATGCCGATTCGGAAAGCAACCTCAGCTTGAATGTCCACAGCGTGCTCCAGTCCGCTTGGATAAAGATAATGGTGGTCTGAGGCTGTGGTGCATCCGGACAGTAGCAGTTCCGTGAGTGCAAGTTCGGTAGCAACCTCAAGTAGATCAGGATCCAGTTTGGACCAGATCGGGTAGAGGGTTTTGAGCCAATCGAAAAGTTCCTGGCCCAAGGCCGGTTTGATTGCTCGAGTGAGGGTTTGATAAAAGTGATGGTGAGTGTTGATTAGACCGGGAAGGACGACGTGCTCGGATGCATCGAAAACCTGATATGGGGGTGAGGGGGTTTCACCAGCGGCAACTAAATGACGAATCTTATGGCCTTCGACAACAATGCCACCATCTGCGTTATCAGCGAAGATGCCAAGCGGATGCTTGATCCAGATTCGGGTCATTTGGGGAATAAGGAAGCAAAAAAAACCCGCCCCAGCGAGGGACGGGTTTTAGTCGTCAAATCGTCAAGACTAGTTGGGTACTTCGTCATCAATGCCTTTGACGTAAAACATCATGCCCGCGAGCATGCCATCATCTGCAACTTCTCCATCGGACACCACCAGTTCACCAGCCTGGTTATAAATGGGCCCCGTAAATGGATGAAACGCGCCGGTTCGGATAGATTCTGCGGTTTCCGCGGCCAGAGTTGCGACATCGTCCGGCATATTAGTGTACGGCGCCATCACAACTAAGCCGTCGGACATGCCGTGCCAGGTGTCTCCCGATGTCCAGGTGCCATCGAGCACAGCCTGGGTTCTTTCAACATAGTAAGGACCCCATTCATCGATGATCGACGTTAACTGGGTATCTGGCGCAAACTGGATCATGTCGGATGCTTGCCCAAAAGCGAGCACACCACGTTCTGCTGCCGCCTGCAGTGCTGCCGTGCTATCGGTGTGTTGAGTGATGATGTCCGCGCCCTGATCCATCAGCACTTTTGCGGCATCAGCTTCTTTTGGCGGATCAAACCAGGTATATGCCCAAACAATTTTAAGTTTGATGTCAGGATTTACAGAATGAGCGCCGAGCAAGAAAGCGTTGATACCCATAATGACTTCAGGAATCGGGAATGATGCAATGTAGCCTACGGTATTGGTTTTAGACATCTTGCCCGCGATAATGCCCTGAACATACCGGCCTTCATAAAATTTTGCGTTATAGGTGGCCACATTGTCAGCTTGCTTGTAACCGGTGGCGTGCTCAAATTTCACATTAGGAAAGCGTTTGGCCGCTTTGAGGGTTGGCTCCATATAGCCAAAAGATGTTGTGAAGATCAGCTCGTGTCCGGTTTCTGCGAGTTTTGCAATTGCGCGTTCTGCATCCGGTCCTTCTGGTACGTTCTCGACAAATGTGGTTTCGACATGATCGCCGAGCTCTTTTTCAATTTGCATCCGACCTTGGTCGTGGGCATAGGTCCAACCGAAATCCCCAGGCGGGCCAATGTAGATGAAGCCGACTTTCAACTTCTCAGCTGAGGCAGCGCCTGAAGCAATTAGGAGCGCACCGGCAAATGCCATCGCAGTCAGTCTAAAAAACTTTTTCACGGTAAAAATCCTCTATTTGGTTTTCTAATTTTTAATTATCTCGTCAGCGTTCGGCCCGGAAAGCCCGTCCAAGACATGCAGGAGCGTTCAGTCGGATTCGAGTCGAGTCGCGTGATATCAAGACTAATACAACTATCGTCGCAATGTAAGGGAGCATTGACATATAAGAGGCTGGGATACCAAAACCCGCAGCCTGAGCGTTTAACTGCAGGATCGTAATGCCACCGAAGAGCATGGCTCCTAGCAGGACTCGACTGGGGCGCCAGCTGGCAAAAACCACGAGCGCGAGGGCAATCCAACCCCGTCCCGCACTCATATTCTCAGCCCAAAGCGGCGTGTACGCTAACGAAAGGTATGCGCCGCCCAGGCCTGCCATTGCGCCCCCAAAAGCCACCGCAGCGTAACGGATGGCAATAACCGGATATCCGATGGCATGAGCGGAATAATCAGAATCACCAACAGCTCTCAATACCATTCCGGCTCGGGTCCGACGTAAAAACCATGCAGTCAGACCCAAAATCGCAATCGCAAGATAAATGAGCGGGTCATGCCCAAATAGAATTCTTCCAACAATAGGCAGATCGGTTAACAGAGGGATATGGATCGGCTCTATTTGCTCGATTGTCTTGCCAACATATTCAAGGCCAAAAAGTGCGGACAGCCCGGTTCCAAAAATAGTTAGAGCTAAGCCCGTCGCGACCTGATTCGAAAGAAGGGATAGCGTTAGAAATCCAAATATCAAGGACGCAAAGATACCGGCAAGCGCCCCGGCAAAAACACCCAGCACCGGCGCGCCTGTGACTGTGACAGCCGCAAACCCGAATACGGCACCAATGAGCATCATGCCCTCAACGCCAAGATTCAGCACACCTGACTTTTCACATATTAGCTCCCCGGTTGCAGCAAAGATGAGAGGCGTGGCCGCGGTCATGATGGTCATGATCGATGCGATAATTAATTCGGTCATGTTGCGCTCTTCGAAATTGTGATTCGTGTCAGTCGATAGCGAGTGAGCAGATCAAAAGCCAAAAGGTAAAAAAGAATAATGCCCTGAAATAAGCCGGTTACGGCTTTGGGCAGGCCAGCTGAAATTTGAGCGCCTTCACCCCCAATATAGGTGACCGCAATTGCGATTCCGGCAAGCAGTGCGCCGACGGGATGCAATCGCCCAAGGAATGCAACAATAATCGCGGTAAAGCCATAACCGGGGGAGATTTTTGGGACAAGTTGTCCAATTGTTGAGCTGGCCTCAATGACCCCCGCGAGCCCGGCTAAGCCACCGCCGATCATTAGCGTCACCCAAATCATTCGTTTCTCACCGATGCCAGCATGACGGGCCGCGAGTGGTGCGGAGCCGAAGACTTTGATCTGAAACCCGAACTGGGTCTTTGCCAGAGCGAACCACACCAGCAAAGGCAGCACAATTGCGATGATGGTGCCAAGATGAATCCGATATCCTGAAAAAAGGACCGGCAGAAGCGCCGCATCGGGGAACATACGGGTCCCTGGGAATCCCCAGCCCTGGGGGTTGCGCCACGGACCTTGCACAAGATGAATCAGAAGCAATTCGGCAACGTAGACCAGCATCAACGAGACCAGAATTTCATTGGCATTAAAGCGGGTCTTTAAAACGGCTGGAATTGCAGCCCAGCCCATGCCGCCCAAGATTCCGAGCAGCATCATGAGGGGGAGAATTAAAGGGTTTGCGCTTTCGTAAAAAAAGATAGCCGGAGCACTCCCGAGCAATGCACCGGCAATGAATTGACCTTCTGCGCCAATATTCCAGATCCCCGCACGGAAACCAATTGATAGGCCAACACCGATTAAAATCAACGGCCCTGCCTTAACTAAAACTTCGGAAAGTCCGGACCAGGATGTTAATGGCTCGATGAAGTAAATATAAAGTGCGATGCCCGGCGATTTCCCCATGACCAAAAAGATCGCGGCGCCTGTGATGGCGGTTAGCGTAAGCGCAAGTAGCGGTGAGAGCCACGCGGCACTCGCCGAGGGCGTGGCTCTGGCTTCAAGCGTTAGCAAGGGCATCTCCAGAGGCATGATTACTAGCGCCCATCAGCAGCCCAACCGCTTCCGTCGTGATTTCAGCTGCGGGTCGAGGTGTTGATAGATTCCCTTGAGAGATGACCGCAATCTGGTCGCAGAGGCCGAAAATCTCATCAAGATCCTGGGAGATGACGAGCGCGGCTGCACCGTTTGCAACCAGCCCCTGGATCTGTTCGTGTATCGCAGCCGCGGCGCCAGCATCCACTCCCCAAGTGGGTTGAGACACGACGATTAATTGAGGGGTCTGTAAGATCTCTCGTCCGACGATAAATTTTTGAAGATTCCCACCGGAGAGGCTGCTTGCGAGGGCATCTCGACCGGTTGCCCGAACATCGAAACGGTCGAGAATATGCCCTGTGTATGCGTCGACCGCTGACCAGTCGATGATGCCAGCGGAGATAAACCCCATCCGTTTGCCTGAAGTCAAAAAACTGTTCTGAATAAGGCTTAGATTGGAAACCGCGGCCTGTCCAATTCGCTCTTCGGGTACGAATACCGCACCCAGTTGCCGTCGATCCATGGGAGCCATGGCGGTGGCGTCTTGGTTTTCTATCTCAATCGAGCCAGATTGAGGAGGTCCCGTTTCTCCGGTCAGTGCCGCCATCAGCTCGGTTTGTCCGTTTCCGGCAATGCCCGCGATACCTAAAATCTCTCCTGCATGAACTGTAAAAGTGACGTCTTGGATATCTGTCCCATGTAGCTCGTCAGAGCGTTTTGAAAGATTGCTTACAACAAGGCGTTTTTGGGTCGACATTGGTGTTTCGCGGTCCTGGATGGGCTCAACCCGCCGCCCGATCATTTTTTCCGCCAGTGACTGGGCAGTCTCTTCAACGGGTACGCAGTTATCGACCCGCTTACCCCCCCGAAGAATTGTCGCTTGGCCACACAACGCGCGTACTTCTTCGAGCTTGTGGCTAATGTAGAGAATTGATCGACCCTCAGCTACAAGCTTGCGCAACGTTTCAAACAGAACATCAGATTCCTGAGGGGTCAGCACAGACGTTGGCTCATCCAGAATGAGCAGTTTAGGATCTTGAAGCAAGCATCTGACAATCTCAATTCGCTGACGCTCCCCCATCGAGAGATCATAGACATAACGATCGGGGTGCAGCTTTAATCCATACTCATTTGCGGTTTTTTCTAATTGCACTCTAAGTAGGTCGAGGTTCTGTGCCGGGAGAGCGAGCGCAACATTTTCAAGCGTGGTCATGGACTCGAATAGCGAGAAATGTTGGAACACCATGCCAATACCAAGGGCTCGAGCGCTCGCCGGGTTGTCAATTTGAATGGATTCTCCTCTCCAGAGGATTTCACCCTGATCCGGCCTTAACACGCCGTAAATCATTTTTACGAGCGTGCTTTTACCCGCTCCGTTTTCACCAAGAAGTGCGTGGATCTCACCCGGAGCAATGGTGAGGTCAATATCGTCATTGGCGATACAGCCCGGAAATATCTTTTGAATGCCTCGAAGTTCGAGAAGCGCTGGGATCATTGTTTGATATTACTTAAGTGCGGCTAAGGTTTGACATTATGATGAGCAATTAAGATCAGGGGTCAATAGGGTACTTTGTTTTTCTTATTAAGCCATTTTTTCATGAGTGCATCGGCTTCCTTGATGGCACATCTTCGCAACGGAAGGCGACGGTCGTGAATCGCGAGTGAGACTTCTTCGTATAGCGCAGCGTCATCAAATCCAATCTTTGCTGCATCATCTCGCGTGCTTGCATAATAAATAGCATCAATTCGTGCCCACCAGATCGCGCCTAGACACATAGGGCAGGGTTCACACGTGGAGTAAATCACAGATCCTTTCAGCGAAAAATCGCCGATAGATTCGCAAGCCGCTCGAATCGCGCTGACCTCAGCATGCGCGGTGGGATCGTTGTGAGAGGTCACACGATTCCATCCAGAACCGATTATTTGACCGTCTCGAACGATGATCGCACCAAACGGTCCACCGGCGCCAGCTTCCATATGCTGTGTGGCAAGCTCGACGGCCAGACCCATGAAGTAATCATGATTATGTTTTTCGGATTCCATTTTTTGCACTAGGCCGCAGCATCTATAGATTGTTCAGTAAGTAGATTTGAGTAAATTGCGAGATGTTGCAATAACTCCGACAAAACAGCGAGCGCTATTGTGCCCGGTTCTTTTCCCGGAGGGCCATTTTGACCTATTGGACTGGTGAGCCGTGCGATATCAGACTCACGGAGACCATCCTTTTTCAGGTTTTTCCTGAATCGCTTCGATTTGCTGTCACTGCCGATGAGGCCGGTGTACCTGATGGCAGCGTTGGGAAGCAAAACTTTACACAGATCATAGTCCAGCTGATGACTATGCGTCATGATGATGGCTGCTCGAAAGTCATTCAACTGGGCGGCTCTGGTCGTCAGGTCAATGCTTTGTTCAATCCACAGGTTATCGGCTCTTGGCACGAGCACACATTGCTCCGTTCGTTGGTCGAAAACACTAAGTCGGATCGGTAGTTGGGAAGCGATGGTGCTTAGTGCACGGCCGACATGACCCGCTCCAAAAAGCGCAACTTTTGGCCAATGCTGTTCGACGAGGAGCAAGAACCCGGAGTCAGTGTCAGTCGGGTGGATTGATTGAACGGTTGGCGCTGAAACCCGGGGAGGCCTGTCAGGATACTTTTTGTCGAAAAAGATTTGAACAGGACCGGAGGCCTCAAGAATTCGTTTAATTTTTTGGAGCCATTTGATTGATGAGACATCTATTGGCTGAAGAACAACGCTCATGACCCCGCCGCAACATTGACCCAAATCTGGCCCCAGCGCGCAGGTCAATAATGACCGGCGCCAGACTCCGTCTCCGGCCAGCATGGCTCGGGCGGCTTCTATCACGACTCGCTCGAATTCACCGCCCCCGATTGTCCCGTGAGCATCGTCTTCTAGGATCAGTATTGAGGTGCCGTGGTCTCTTGGCGTCGATCCTCGATCTGCACTCACAATGGCAAGGACTGCCCGCTCTGCCTGCTCAGCCGAGGAGATCGAATAATCGACCCAACCGGAGGGACTTGGTAATGCGTGGATCAAGTTGCCTCCGTTTCCGGTTGACGGGCGCGCCCGCGCTCAATTTGAATTGCGTTAAGGAGTGCTTCGGGTGTTGCAGGCGCGTCTAATGCCGGGGCATGTTGATAGGCGCTGACACTTGATACGGCATCTGATAGCGCCTGATGAACCGAGATTGCAAGCATAAGTGGCGGCTCGCCAACGGCTTTTGAGCGATGAATCGTTTGCTCTACGTTTTCGCCATGGGCCCATAGGTTAACGTTAATTTTTTGAGGTTTATCGGTGCAGCTGGGGATCTTATAAGTCGATGGCGCATGTGTTCGAATGGCGCCCTGTGAATCCCACCATAGCTCCTCAGTGGTGAGCCAACCCATTCCCTGAATGAAACCGCCCTCAATCTGTCCAAGGTCAATCGCCGGGTTTAGGGATCGACCCACGTCGTGCAGGATGTCGACGCGGAGCACCCGATTTTCTCCTGTCAAAGTGTCGACTGCGACTTCGCTTACGGCTGCACCATAGGCGAAGTAGTAAAACGGCCGACCTTTCGCGTGTTTACGGTCGTAATGAATTTTGGGGGTGCGATAAAAACCGGTGGCTGACAGCTGCACACGATTCATGTAGGCAAGTTCAACCAGTTTTGAAAAAGAGATTGATTGATCGCCAAGATCAATTTTCCCGTCGTCAAAACGAAGCGATTCAATGGCTACTTTAAAATGACGCGACGCAAACGATGAAAGACGTTTTTTGAGAACGATCGCTGCATTTCGCGCAGCCATAGCATTCAGGTCTGCGCCTGAAGAGGCAGCGGTTGCCGAAGTATTCGGCACTTTATCAGTCCGTGTTGCCGATATCTTGATCTGACCTATGGGTAGACCGAGAGCGGTCGCTACGACCTGGGCCACCTTAGTGAATAAGCCTTGTCCCATCTCGGTGCCGCCATGATTAAGATGGACACTGCCGTCCTTATAGATATGCAGCAGGGCGCCGGCCTGGTTAAACCAGGTCGCGGTAAATGAGATTCCAAATTTCACCGGTGTCAGCGCGAGCCCCCGGCGGGTGACAGGATTCTTGTTGTTTTCTTGTTTAATTAATTCGCGTCTGTTCCAGTAGTCACTGCTTTCTTCAAGGGCTTCCACTATGTCATCGAGAACAAAGTCCTCGACCGTCATATGGTAGGGGGTAATATTCCTGTTATCTGAAGAATAAAAGTTACGCTTTCGGACCGTAAGCGGATCGAGGCCCGTGGCGCGCGCGACCGCTTCAATCATTCGCTCACTGGCGAGCATGCCCTGTGGTCCGCCAAAGCCGCGAAAAGCGGTATTGGACACCGTATTCGTGAAACATCGTTTCGACCGAATGGCGACGGCTGGGAAAAAATAGGCATTATCAAGGTGAAACATTGCGCGATCATTTATCGGGTCAGACAGGTCCAGTGAACAGCCACATCGGGAAGCCATATCGCAATCCACAGAGAGAATTCGTCCTTCGGCATCGTGCCCCAAGCGCCAGTCAAAGCGAAAATCATGACGTTTGCCGGTTAGTTTCATATCATCGTCTCGGTCAAGGCGGCACTTCACCGGCAACTGGTTTCGTTGAGCTGCGACCGCTGCGAGCGCGGCCCACTGGCAAGCCTGACTTTCTTTTCCGCCAAAGCCGCCACCCATTCGCCTCACCTCAACCGTCACAGAGTGCGTGGGAGTCCCGAGAACCCTAGCCAAATGATCTTGAATTTCGCTTGGATGTTGGGTTGAGCAGTAGACCAGCATGTCGCCATCTTCTTGCGGTACCGCTACGGAAATTTGGCCTTCGAGGTAAAAATGATCCTGACCACCGCATCGAATCATGCCCTGAAGTGTGTACGGTGAATCTGCCAACGCTTGGGCCGCGTCTCCACGAGCCATGACTTGCTCCTCGCTTACAAAAGACTGTTTTGCCAATGCATCATCGATCGTTCGAATTGGCTCGCTTTCAGACAGGGTCACGACGCCCAATGCGGCAGCGGCCCGCGCCGCCCGATGACTGGAGGCGATAACCGCGAAAACGGGTTCTCCATCGAACCTGACCGCCTCTTGAGCCAGAATAGGGTCATCCCCCCGACCACTAGGACTGACGTCGTTGTGTCCGGGCAAATCTTGTGCGCAAAAAACATCAATGACCCCGGGCGCCGATCGCACGGCATCAAGATCAATTTTTTCGATTCTTCCGCAAACGCGCACGGCACCGCCGACGGCAAGGTGGAGCGTTTCCGCCGGAAGTCTAATATCGTCGATGTAAAGCGCTTCGCCGGTGGCATGTTTGAGACTGCTATCGTGCGCGACAGGTCTCCCAACGCTCGTGTTGGATAAGTCAGGCAAGATCATTGACCTCAGCGGGAAAGGAGTAGAGTGATCCGGGGTTGCGATTCTCTAGTCGCTGCATAGATTTTTCCAAAAGGCCCCGCGCGGCAAGCGTTCGGTATGCGGCACTCGCTCGCATATCGGAGATAGGTGAAAAGTCGTCGTCAAGGGCTGCTGCTGCAGTTGAGAATGTGTCGGGAGAGACCGGTTGGTCGACCAGTGCTTTTTCACATTCAATGGCCCGCCTTGGTGTGGATGCCATACCACCAAATACAATTCGGGCAGAAGAGATGATGCCGTCGCTTATATTGAATGCGAACGCGCCACTTAAGGCGCTGATGTCCTGATCGAATCGTTTGGAAATTTTCCAACAGTAAAAATGTGCGGCACTTGGCAACGGGATACTAATACTCTCGACAATCTCATCGGGTCCCAGGTCCTGCCTGCCATAGTCAATAAAGAAATTCTCAAGATCAAGATCACGCGTGCCTGAAGGGTTAGCCAGCCTTAGCGTCGCGTTGAGGGCAATCAAAGCTGGCGCCAAATCACCGATTGGAGAGCCATTAGCGATGTTACCTCCAAAGGTCGCTTTAGAACGAACCTGAGCAGAGCCAAAGCGGCGAAGCAATATGTCGAGATCGCCGGAAATCTCGGCCATTGGCTTCAGACCTTCGGCAAGAGTGACGCTCGCGCCAATCGTGAGACACGAAGGGAAGCGCTCGATTTTTCGGAGTTCTTCAATGTGGTTGATATCCACAGTCTGTGCGAATGTTTGGTGTGCTTTGTTAACCCATAGTCCTACATCAGTCGCACCCGCAACGAGTTGAGCATTGGGAAAGTTATTTTTGATCTCCCATAGGCGCGTGAGATCCTTAGGTGCGAAATAGCTACCATTTTGGGTTTGTAACTCCAGGTGAGTGTGCTCTTGCTCCCAGGTCGACAGGATGTCTTCGGCCGACTGCCTCAGGGACTCAGACTGCGGGGGTCGCGGTGTTTTGCAGGCCGACAGTGCCGCAGCAATAATCGGGGTATACCCGGTACAACGACAGAGGTTTCCCGCGAGCGCATCATTAATCGATGTCGAGTCTGCGACAGTGCGACCATCTGCACAGGCTTCGTGAAGTCCTACAAGGCTCATCACGATTCCCGGAGTGCAGAATCCACATTGCGATCCATGATGCTCTGCAATTTTTTGTTGAACGGGATGAGGCTTCGGTACCGAGATATGCTCTACCGTTAGAATTTGCGCGCCGTCAGCAGCGGCCAAAGGCGCGATGCACGCATTGACGGCTTGATATTCGATTTGACCCTTTCTGAGACGCCCGACAAGAACCGTGCAGGCGCCACAGTCGCCCTCGGCGCACCCTTCTTTAGTTCCCGTTAGGTTTTTTTCGAGTCGAAGAAAATCAAGAAGGGTTAGATGCGGGTCAAATGTTTCCAGCGCAATAGGATCATTGCCAATTAGACAATGAAACTTTGAACGTGAATGACTCATCAGGCTGCGCGCGCTCTAGCTGCCCCGATAAGTGCTATAGCCAAAAGGCGAAACCAGCAGGGGAACATGATAATGAGTGGTTGAGTCGCTGATACCGAATTGGATAACGATGGTATCCAGAAACGCCGGGTCTGAAAGTTTGACTCCACGCAGGCGAAAATAATCCCCTATCGCAAATCGAAGTTCATATACGCCCGCGACAAACTCATTTTTTTCCAAGACGGGTCCCTCGCTCCTGCCGTCAGCATTGGTCACACCTTCTCTAATTAAACCTGCAGTGTCTTCGATGCGGTACAACGCCCACTGGACGCCGCTGGCGGGTAGACCGGATGCGGTGTCGAGGACGTGAGTTGTCAACTTTCCCATGTTTTTTCCAGCGTTCGATGTTGCACGAACCGCCTCTAATTACGGTTTTAATACAATAATAAATCAGTCTCACACACCAATTGATTGTCGTCAGCATCTAAAAATACCAAAACATTTTCAAATATTATTTGATAATAATTAATCATAATCGTGAAATTCTCAGCTAGTATCTGATGTCGGCCAATAACGGGCCCAGTTTAAGTGATATGCGCGACCAAGATTCATACCCCCGGGATTTGATTGGCTATGGTCAGGATACTCCTGATGCAAAGTGGCCGGGTAACGCTCGAATTGCGATTCAATTTGTTGTCAATTACGAGGAAGGTGCAGAGAACTGTGTTCTCCATGGCGACAAAAGTTCTGAGGCATTTTTATCAGAAATCGTGGGCGCAGAACCGTGGCCAGGACAGCGTCATCCCAGCATGGAGTCCATTTATGAATATGGCGCGCGTGTTGGGGTTTGGCGACTTTTTGATTTGTTTAAGCGCTACGACGTGCCGCTGACTATTTTTGGTGTCGCGATGGCGCTCCAGCGTAATCCTGCTGTTGCTGAAGCGGCGATGAGGTCCGGATATGAAATCTGCTCCCATGGCTACCGTTGGATAGATTATCGAAATGTCGCAGAGGATGTTGAGCGAACGCATCTCAACCGGGCGATTGAAATTCTGCGCGCGCTCACGGGCGAGCGCCCGCTGGGTTGGTACACCGGACGGACAAGCGAAAGAACGAGATCGCTCGTGGTGGAAGAGGGCGGGTTTTTGTACGATGCGGACGACTACAGTGATGATCTGCCATTTTGGACGGAAGTGAATGGGCATGCGCATCTCGTTATTCCATACACTCTCGACAACAATGACATGCGTTTTGCGACGCCTCAGGGATTCAACAGCGGAGATCAGTTTTACAGTTATTTGCGTGATGCATTCGATGTCTTGTACGCGGAGGGGGAGCATAAACCCAAGATGATGTCGGTTGGCTTGCACTGCCGCCTCGCGGGCCGTCCGGGTAGACTGGCAGCACTCGAGCGGTTCATCGAGCACACCCGTCGTTATGAACATGTTTGGTATTGTCGACGAATTGACATCGCGCATCACTGGCGATCAGTCCATCCCTATCGAGCCTTATGAAACAAAAACCCAGTCACATGAGTCGGGACACATTTATAGATGTGTTTGGGAGCGTGTATGAGCACTCATGCTGGATTGCTGAACAGGTTTTTGATAGCGGACTAACATCGTTATTTGATGAGTCATCGACATTGTTTGCAGTGATGTCTGAAGTTGTCGATCAGGCGGGTCAAGATGCACAACTTGAGCTGCTTCAAAACCACCCTGACCTGGCTGGAAAATTAGCGGTGTCGGGAAAACTGACGGCCGCCTCGGCTGCGGAGCAGGCGGGTGCCGGTCTGGATCGGTGTACCGATGTAGAATTCGACGAATTTACTAAGCTGAATAATCGCTATCAGCAGAGTTTTGGATTCCCTTTTATTGTTGCGGTTCGGGGCCTGGATAAGGAACATATTTTGGAACAATTCAGACATCGTGTCCAAAACGACTGGGACACTGAGTTTGATTGTGCATTGTCTCAAGTGCATCGTATTGCACGACTTCGAATCGACCAGATCATAGTGCCTACCGAGGATTATTAAATGAACGACGTGGTGGATATGCCTGACTTCGCGCGACACTTGGTGAATTTGGCGTCACCTCGACTTGGGGCCAAAACATTGTCATGCAGCGATGATTTTTTTGCGCCGATGGAAAGAATTTTGCAGGACGGTGAGCCGGTTTTTATTGCTGACAAGTTTGATGATCACGGTAAGTGGATGGATGGCTGGGAGAGCCGTCGCCGCCGAGGTGGCGGATTTGACCATCTCGTGATTCAACTTGGCACTCGGGGGATAATCAAAGGAGTCGATATCGATACACGCTACTTCACTGGCAACTATCCTCCCAAGGCATCCATCCAAGTAGCTGATGGAGGTCACTCTAATCAGCCCGGGGACCTCACGTGGCGGGAGCTGTTATCAGAGATACCGCTTGGCCCTGACAGCCATCATTATGTTTCGATTTCGGATCCTGAGCCTGCAACGCATCTTCGTCTCAATATATTTCCTGATGGGGGTGTTGCGCGATTGCGGGTGTACGGAGAGCCGTTGCCCGACTGGACGCGATTGAGCATTGAGGACATAGCTGAATTGTCAGCGATTGAAAATGGTGGCCGGATTGCCGGTTTCAACAACGCGCATTATGGAAACCCATGGGTCATATTGACGGCGGGTCGAGGCATGAACATGGGAGACGGTTGGGAAACCCGACGAAGACGTGAGCCCGGAAACGACTGGATCCTGGTTCGTCTTGGAGTACCCGGGGTGATCGAGCACCTTGAAATCGACACGGCACATTTCAAAGGCAATTATCCAGATCAATGTTCGGTCCAAGGCGCATTGGTAAGTGGCTTGAATGACGAGGACCTGATCAAGACGGCATCAGACTGGCCCGATCTACTACCGCCCACTAAAACGGAGATGGATCGCCAGCACTTCTTTGAGAGTGGTTCCCTTAAAGAATTAGGCGCGGTGAATTGCCTGCGTTTGAATATCTTTCCCGACGGTGGCATCAGTCGTTTCAGAGCTTTTGGCAAGCCGCAGCGCTGATTTTCGATCATGACGATCAACCCGAGACCGCTAGTCGCTGAAGAATTTTCGCTTTTTGGCGATGTTGTCGAAGCGCTTGATGATCGAATTGTTGATATCAATCAGGGTACGTCCCAGCGGTTTCATGATCTTGCCCGGATCAGCATCGATACGGACGACGGCCGTCCGCTGGCGAATATCTTCCGTGCCTCTCCTTATCCCCGCCCGCTGACACTCACGATGATGGAAAAACACCCGCTAGGCTCACAATTTTTTATGCCCCTTCAAGCGCATGATTATTTAGTCGCAGTTGCGGCGCCGGGACCATCGGTTTTGGCGAAAGATGTGAAGGTTTTTCTGGCAAGAGGTCATCAAGGCGTTAATTTTAATCCGGGCGTTTGGCATCACCCTCTTTTAGTCCTTGTTGAGCAGCAGGATTTCATTGTGATCGATCGTGGCGGTCCCGGCGATAATCTGGTCGAGGCGAGTCTTGAGATGCCGGTTATAGTCATGCTGAGCTGAATGAAAAATGCCGTGCTGATTCAAGGGTATGGCGAAGAATATATTTTTAAACTAATCAAGACCGGAATCTGTAATGAAAATTATTAGAAGACTTTCCGCTGGCGCTATCCTTTTGATTTTGCCTTTGTCCGTTATGGCGTTGCTTGCGGGCGAAGCGGAAGATGGAAAGCCGCTACATGACAACTTTTGTATGGGCTGTCATGTGAGTGTTGTTGGCGGTGATGGTGGAGAAATCTACTTGCGGGAAAACCGAAATGTCAAAACAATTGAGGGGTTGATGGGGGCTGTTGATTTTTGTAACGATCAGGCGAAAACAGGCCTTAATAATTACGAGCTCGATGATATCGTGGCTTATCTAAACGAGACTTTCTACCAATTTGATACAGACTAAATTGTTTTTAAGGTCGCAGTATCACTTTTGGTGCCCCACAATCTCCACTATTAAGCTGTTTAAATGCCTTGGCACCTTCGGCGAGCGGTCGTTCATCGATCCAGTCTAGTTTGCCCAGTGCCCCTGAGTGCAGATGTCTTAAGGTATTGCGAAGATCGACGGGCGTATAGGTATAGGTGCCAATGAATGTAATTTCCTGAAGCGTGATACGTCTGATGTCGAGGCCGTCATTGTTGTCCATGAGGCCGATGTGCATGATCACGCCTCCGGGAACGACCGAGGCAACGGATGCCTGTCGGGATGCTTTACCGCCAACGGCATCGATTACAAGATCAAAGGATGAATCTGCCGCGGGATGATCAATTGGATTGATGATTTCAGCAACACCGGTTTTTTCAGCGCTTTTTCTGCGAAGGAGATTGGTGTCCGCGAGCGTAAGGCGGGTAACTCCGCGATGAGCGAGGGTTAGCGCAGCGAAGAGACCTACGGAGCCACCACCGATGACCAATGCTCGGGCCTCGCTAATGGGACGTGCGAGCGCGCGCTCAGCGAGGTTTACCGCATGGATAGCCGTTGCTGCAGGCTCAGTAAGAGCGGCGAGCGCTGCATCCATGCCTTCAGGAATTTCAATCAGATTTCTATGAGGCATTGAAATTCGCTGTGCAAAAGCACCGGGCCGGTACATGCCAATGAGGTCACGTTCCGCACAAAGATTCTGCTGGCCGTTTAGACAGTGATCACAGTGCCCACAGGTAATCAGCGGATTAAGAACGACGCGTTTTCCAGAGAGAGGGCCGTCCAACACCCGACCTGCCGCTTCATGGCCAAGAATTAGTGGCGGCACTCGCCTTGGATCATGGCCGAGATAAGCGTGCATATCCGAACCACAAATACCAACCGCTTCAATTTCGACAAGCGTTTCACCCGCGTCAAGCGGAGTGGCATCCGCCTCTTCTCGAAATTCCATCTCTTCATTTGCGGTATAAACCAGTGCCTGCATTTCGGACCCCTCGGGTTATTTAGCTGAAAATCCACCGTCCACAAAAATAGTCTGGCCGGTAATGTAATTTGAAGCAGGCGATGACAGAAAGATGCTTACGCCTGCTAAATCATCCATTTCGCCATTGCGCCCGATTGCTGTCTGGTTTGCAGCCCAGGCTCGACGATCATCATCGCCAAATACCGGGGCTGTTAGTTCAGTCGGGAAAAACCCAGGTCCGATTGCATTGCAGGTAATGCCATCAGAAGACCAGGCTTCCGCCATGGCGCGAGTTAATTGACAGATACCCCCTTTACTTGCGCCGTAAGCAATACCGTTAGTAAATGCGCGAACCGATTGCATTGAAGCGATATTAATAATTCGGCCATAACCATGAGTTTTCATTTCCGGGACGAGCGCCTGCGCGAGAAAGAATGGGATCGAAAGATTTAAATAAATAGTCTGATCCCAGCTTTCGGGGGTCACATTATCAGCATGCTCGCGAAGGTTAACGCCAGCCGCATTGACGAGAATATTGGGCGCGCCAAAGGCATCCTTGCAATGCCTAGCGGTCTCAAGCACTGTGTCGCGTTGATTAAGATCTGCGACGACCCGAGATGCGACACCCCCGTTATCACAAATTTGTTGGACTGCAGCATCAAGGCGATCCTGTCGTCGGGCCACAAGAACGACTTTCGCTCCTGCGTCAGCAAGAAATCCAGCGATCGCTAATCCGATACCTGAACTGCCACCCGTAACGACCGCGACTTTTCCGGTAAGGCCAAAAAGTGACTGTGTATCGGTCTTCACGAGGCCTTAAGTTCAAATTGCTCTTCTGGGAAGTACTTGTGCAAGCGGTCATCTCCGGCAAGTGCATGTCCCTCCATACCCTCTGCTCGGGAGATTCGCGCACTCACGGCTCCCACATCACGGTTTGCCTCACGATTCATCC